>NZ_JBFHKV010000352.1:0-7523 GCF_041595215.1 Stieleria sp.
GTGCGTCTTGCATGCCGTTGAGCCGGGCATCGAGGCGATCGACAAAGTTGACGACGATGCAACGCATTTCTTCGTCATCGATCGGCAGCGTGGTGTGTATCGGCGGTCCACTCGGTCCACTCATGGCGCTCGGTGCACTGGGGGACGCTTCGGGGCTGTGGGCCGCGGGTGCGACGTCTCGGAGGGTGTCGTCGGCAGATCGATAATCTTTCAGCGTGTCGTCGCTGAGTGTGTCGTCGTTGGGGGCAAGCACTCCGGGGACGACCGCCACGGCGGCTGGCGGCGATTGGGGGGCGACCGCGCTGTCGGAGTGGGCTGGCAACGGTTCGCGATCGGCCGCGGTTGGATCGGCTGTGGCGGCTGGTGACGGTAGCATCGTTTCCAGCAGCCACGAGTATTGAAGCAGACTGATCGGGATCAAGAAGGCGAGCAGTCCCCAGATCCCGAAGCGTGACCCGGCGAGTTCGGTTGCGGGAGCCGTGAACGCGAGCTGCAAATTTCCCCAGGGCTTTCCGAAACGAAAGATCGGCAGGGTGAAGTTTGAATCACGGTGTTGTGGCAGCGGAGACCAGTATTGCGCGTGCCCTGCGGTTTGAAACGCAGTGTTGCCGTCGGCGTCGATCAATCGGGCCGAGCGGAGACTGCGATTTCGCTCGACCAGGGCAGTGACGGCCGATTCGAAGCCTTTCGAATTTCCAGCGGCGACCATGGCGGTGCCGGTAGCGGCCAAGGATTCACAAACCGAAACGCGTCCCTGGGCGAGTTGCGTCCGGCTGTCGGGAACCAGCCCGATCCAATCAGCCAACAGCACCGTGGCGGTCAGAAGACAGACCAGTGTCAGCGTCAGGCGAGTTCGGATGGGGATACGTGCGTCGAATTTCGGCATCGTGATTCATGATTCTGTTTCATCGAGGCGTCTTCACCGATCGAAGAAACTACCATTGGAATCGAATTGGTAGGTGTCGGCCCTCCACCGAGCGGTGGTGTACCGTTGTTCGATTAACCGGAATTCGTCTCTGCAGTTGACGATTCGTCACTGTTTTCATCGGATGTTTCGTTTTCGGGCGATCACCCTGTCTTCGCTGAATCACCGCCAGATTGACTATTTGATGGGCGCAAATCTCTGCGTGTGTGCGTGACAACAGCGATGGCGGTTGTGCCGATGATGAGGTTGAAGTGAGGGATGGATTTGTTCCCGCGTATCCGAATCGCTATCATGAACGTTTGGTCATGGACGAGGCGATTCATCGGTTTTTATCTTGAGGGAAACCATGCCGGTGTTACTTGAAGGCACGGCAGTGGTGATTCGCAACGACGCGCTGGATCGTTGTCTTGAAGGCGGCGCGTCGGATTTCCACACGATCGCCCCCAACGCGATGTCTTTCGGCGACGGTGAGTTGACGCAGGCCAGTTTCATGTCGCCGCGCGATGCCGAACTGTTTCGGGACAAGTTGCTGTTGATGGGGTTGTGCGGTGACGAAGGTGCGCCAGATGTGGTCTTGGTCGATGCGCACAACCGCTCGATGCATCCTCTCTGCGACTGGTTGCAGTTGATTGAATACAAGGGCAATTTGATCGCCAGTCTCGTCGGCAATGAGTCCGGTGTGGTGGTCGCACCGGAGACCTGGGATCCCGATGCGGGACCGACGCTGCAACACATGTCCGCTGACGAGGTTCGCAACCGGCTGGAGTTTGTCCGGCGTGAAGAGCGAGTCGACGTTTATCGCGACAAGGAAACCGGGCAACTGCTGTATAGCGCCCGGTTGCATGAGACACCGGAGGAACTGTTCCGAAAATCGGCCGACGTCGTGTTGGGCAACATGCGGCATCCGGGGCAGCCGCCTCCATCGGAGGACGTGCAGCAGGCGATCCGCGAGGCGATCGGCCGGCTGCAACGATTGGTCAGCCAGCGAGACGATGCCTGGCGCGTCTGGTTTCTGCTCGGCAAGGCTTGGCACGCGGTGGACCGAATCCCCCGTGCGATACAGGCCTTGGAACGTGCCCTGGAAGTGGTCGATGAGCCCCAGACGATCATTTACAAGGAGCTTGCCGGTGTGCTGTTGGCCGACGGCGACACCGAGCGGGCCTGTCAGACGGGGGAAAAAGCGGTCGCATTGGCTCCCGATGACGTTGAATTGTTGGGCAATCTCTCGATCGCCTACTTGCTGGACGGTCGGGTGGAGATCGCCCGCAAGACGTTGGAGCACGCCTTGACGATTTGCTGCGACGATACGACCAATCAGTTCGTGATGGAAAAGATCACGGCCGTGTTGGAGGGGCGTTTGCCGCGGCCGAGAACGTTGGCGGAATTGGAAGGCCGCGGTCCGTCGACGCGTCCGGAATCGACACCGCGTCCCAAGTCCAGCTGGATTCGCGGGTTGATCCGTCGCTTTTCACCCTCGCGATGACCGCGTGCCGGTTCAACGTGCCCGTTCCAGCGAGATTCCCCCATCAACGAGTCGATGACGATCGGGCGGTCAATTGACGTTGTTGTTCCATCAGCACGATCCCGACGGTGGTCGCCAAGTTCAGACTGCGGACGTTGCCGGTGGTCGGCACACGCAGGGCATGGGGGTGGTCGGGGCCGACGATTTCACGCGGCAGTCCGCTCGTTTCGCGACCGAACACAAAGCTATCCCCGTGCTGAAAATGTTCGTCCCAGATCGATCGCGTGGCGAATCGAGAAAAGAAAAACATCCGCCGGGGCGGTAATGCGTCGACCAGATCGCTCCATTGGTCGACCGCTTGGAGGTCGAGGTGTTTCCAGTAGTCCAGCCCGGCGCGACGGACGCGTTTGTCACTGAAATCGAAACTGGCCGGGCGGACGATCCACAGTTTCGCACCGACGGCCACGCAAGTCCGCCCGATGTTACCGGTATTTTGAGGGATCTCCGGTTGATACAGCACGACGTGGGCGACCGGGTCGGCGGGGTGGGGAGGGGGAGTCTGCTCGGACATTGGGGCTCCAGCGCCCGTCAAGGAGATGTGGTGACGATGGGCCATGTCCCAAGGCGACCGACGCGGCACCGGCGGCGTCCGCGTGCGGGGCGGCGGTGCGACATTTGATGCCCGATCGGGGCGGAAGGGTTGCAAAGGGCCTTGTTGGCGTGACAAACTGTCCCCTACATCATGACAGATCACCCGCGTTTTTCAGCCGGGTGTCACGTTTTTTTATCCTGTCTCCGTTCGGTTCGTCCGTGCCAGTGCAGCCGCTGGCAGAGAATTGCATTCATGCCGATCCAAGTTACCTGTCGCCACTGTCTGAAACGATTCCAGGTGAGCGACAAATTCGCCGGCAAAACTGGGCCGTGTCCGAATTGCAAGAAGCCGATCGAGATCCCCAAGGCGGACGAGCAAGTCGTCATCCACGCGCCGACCGATGGGGCGCCGAAGGACAGCAAGGGCGTCAGCGTCCTGAAGCCGATCAAACGTAAAGAAACCGACGTGACCAAAAGTGGTCTGTTGATTTCCATCGGATCGATCGTCGCGGTGTTCGGCTTTGCGTTGGTGTTTCGATTCACCGGGGAAAATGGCACGGCACCGTTTTGGGCCCAGTTGGCGGGACTGATCCTGTTGGCGCCGCCCTTGGTCTGGTCCGGCTACACGTTTTTGTATGACCAGGAACGCGAACCGTACGTCGGTCCGGAGCTGCGGAACCGGGTGCTGATCTGTTCGGCGATCTTTGCGGTGATCTGGGTGGTGTATGCGTTTGTTCCTTCGTATGTCTTTGAATTGAACGCGCCGTCTGAAATGTCGTGGACGGTGTTCGGCATCACCCTGTGCGTGATGATCGCCCTGGGCGCACTGGCGTCAGCGGGGACGTTTGAATTGGAGTTTTTCAACGGCGTCATTCACGCGGGGCTGTATTTCATCGTGATCGTCTTGTTGGCGTTTACCAGCGGCGTGACGCTCGCCGGCGAGCCCGGCGAAGTCGATCGATATTTGGAACCCGATGTTTCGCAGTCCACGATCGAATCGTCATCAGTGACGGTCACCGACGCCACCGTTTCACGCTCGCCCCTGGCAAGCCTGTCGTGAACGATCTACCCGAACTTGACCTAATGCATCGGGCCGGCGCCGATTCCGGGTCCCTGGTTCGAATCCCGCCCGCGGATTCGGTACCCTTGTCCGACCGCGTCCGGCGGATTCTGGACACCGCGGCGCTGCGTCGGTTGGCCGGGATCAGCCAACTGGGAATGGTTTCACTGGTCTATCCGGGCGCGATGCACACGCGTTTGGAACACACGTTGGGTGTCTATCAAAACGCGTTGCGATTGCTGGCCCGATTTCGCGGCGATCGACTGGCATCGCGTTGGCTGGACGATCGGCACTGTGACGCGTTTCTCGTCGCGGCGCTGGTGCACGATCTTGGCCACTGGCCGTTTTGCCATCCGATCGAAGACATGCAGTTGGACTCGGTGGCCAGACACGAGCATCGGGTGGGTCAATTGATCCGCGAAGGCGAATTGGCCGAATGCATTGACGAGGATTGGAACTGTGACGCGGCGGATGTGGAACGTCTGTTGATCGGCCCCCGGAATGACCCGGCATCCGAGCGAGACGACGACGGGTTCCAATTCTTGGCCAGTTGTTTGAGCGGTCCGATCGACATCGACAAACTAGATTACTTGCAACGTGACAGTCTGCACTGCGGGGTGGACTACGGACGCAACTTCGACGCCGGTCGGCTGATTTCGTCGCTGGTGGTCGATCCGTCGACTCGGCGATTGGCGGTCGGCGAAAAAGGCCGCACGGCTGCCGAGATGATGGTCTTTGCGCGGTACATCATGTTCAGCGAAGTGTATTGGCATCACGCGGTGCGTTCGGCGACCGCCATGCTCCAGCGGAGCGTGTTTCTGCTTCACAACCGCATGGACCTGAACGCGACGTTCAAGCTGGCCGACGCCGAATGGATTGCGTTGTTGCGTCGGGCCGGCCAGGGCAGCTTGGCCGAGCCGTTGATCGAGGGACTTTTTGGTGCCCGCCGTCAATTGTTCAAGCGAGTCGCCGAGTTCAGCGTGCTGTCGGGCGAAGCGATTCATCAGCGTTTGGCCCGCCGCCATCATTGGTGGCTGGTCGCGCTGTGCGAGCGTGTGGCGGAACAATTGAGTCGTCAAACCGGCGTCGCGGTGGCGGCGGCGGATGTGCTGATCGATGCACCGCCGGTAAAATTAGAAGTCGACATCAACACGGCGGTGCTGTTTGCCGATGGCCGGACGGCCACCCTGGGTGACGTTTCACCCGTCGCGGCGGTGCTCGCCCGCCAGCAGTTTGATAATGTCGTCAAACGGGTCCGCGTGTTCGTGCGACCCGATCTGCGTGAAGCGTTGCGTACGCACTATCCGACGTTAGAACATTGGTCCGAGTTGCTGATCCAGTGCGTCAGCCAAACCGAAAGTGAAGGGGTATGATTCAAACCGTGCAAATCAATGGGATCGAAACGATCGTCAAAGCCGACGGGGAGCAAGCGTCACACGCGGTTGCTGATCTGATCGCGGCGCAGGTCCATCGCAAAGCGGACAGCGTGCTCGGATTGGCGACCGGCGGCACACCGGTGCAGACGTATCGCCGGTTGATCGAAATGAACCGCAGCGGCGCAGTCGACTTTAGCGGTGTGACGTCCTTCAACTTGGATGAATACATCGGACTCGGCGGCGATCATCCGCAAAGCTTTCGGGTCTTCATGAACGAGCAGTTGTTTGATCACATCAACATCGATCCCGCTCGGACGTTTGTCCCTGACGGATGTGCCGCCGATGTCGCGGCGCACTGTGCAAAGTACGAATCGATGATCGAGTCGGCCGGCGGAATCGATCTGCAATTGCTGGGGCTCGGTCACAACGGGCACATCGCCTTCAACGAACCCGGCTCGCCGCGCGACAGCCGCACCCGTCAAGTCGACCTGACGCCCGAGACGATCGAAAAGAACGCCCGCTTCTTTGATTCCATCGACGAGGTGCCTTGCCACGCGATCACAATGGGTATCGCCACCATTCTCGATGCCCGTCAGATCGTGTTGCTGGCCACCGGGGCCGGAAAGGCCGATGCCGTCGCAAAGATGCTCGAGGGGCCGGTCGACGAATCGCACCCGGCATCGCTGCTGCGCAACCACGACCACGTGACCGTCGTTTTGGATCAAGACGCAGCCGGCGGGTTGCGTTTGGATTGATCACGACGAACGCTCGTCCCACCACAGACCAGAATTAATAATGTCCAATCCGCAACCCACCGCATCCCCCGACGAGGCCCGTTCGACCCGAGTGGTGATCGTGGGGGCCGGGCCGATCGGATTGGAACTCGCCGTCGCGCTGCGCCGTTGTGGCATCGAGTTCGAACTGTTTGATGCCGGATCGATCGGACACACGATCTCCTGGTGGGCTCCCCAAACTCGCTGGTTCAGCAGCAACGAGCGGATCGCGATCGCCGGCGTTCCACTGCTGACCAGCGACCAGTCCAAGGCGACTCGCGAGCAGTACCTGACGTACCTGCGTGGCGTGGCGACCCAATTCGAGATTCGGGTTCACACCCAGTGCCCGGTGGTGAACATTGCCCGTGACGATAGCGATCGCTTCGCCGTGACGACCAAACCGGGCGGACAGCCGAGCGTCTGGTCGGCCGAGGCGGTGGTCTTGGCCATCGGCGGAACCGACTTTCCAAAAAGGCTGGGGATTCCGGGTGAGGATCTGCCCCATGTCGATGGCTACCTGCGCGAGACCCATCGCTATTTCGGCCGAGACGTGCTGATCGTCGGCGGGCGAAACAGTGCGATCGAAGCGGCATTGCGGTTGCATCATGCCGGTGCCAACGTGTCACTCAGCTATCGCGGTTCGGAAGTGCCCGAAGACCACATCAAGTATTGGTTGCTGCCCGAGATCAAGGGGCTCTTAGCCGCCGGCCGGATCGGCGATTTTACTGGCACCCTACCCGTCCGGATCACCAGCGAGTGCGTCCACCTGCAGTCGATCGATGATGGTTCCATCGTGGAAGTCAAGGCGGACGATGTGTTGACGTTGATCGGGTACGAGCAGGACAAGACGTTGATGCGAATGGCCGGCGTTGAATTGTCCGACTCGATGCAGCGACCGACCTACGATGAAAACACGATGCAGACCAATGTCCCCGGCATCTACATCGCGGGGACCGCAACCGCCGGCACACAGAGCAGCAAGTACAAGACGTTTCTAGAAAACTGCCACGACCACGTCGACAAGATCGTCGCCCATCTGTCGGGCCGACACATCGATTCCGCACCGCTGCAGTACCGCGATCAGATCATGACGCAACCGGAGAGTTAGCGGTTAGCAGCTGCGTAGGGCATGCTGTGCATGCCGATGGTCACGCACAGCGTGACCTACGGGGCTGATCTCAATCGATGATCAGCCGTTTGACGCGAGCCTACGGGCCCCACCCCAAGGAAACGACGCTTGACTTTGCGACTTTAGGCTCGCGCCCAAGACCGCAAAATCGAGAAGCGAAAATGAAACACCATGGCTCCCCTCTCCCCCGATTCCTGACGAGCCTAA
>NZ_JBFHKV010000353.1:0-7512 GCF_041595215.1 Stieleria sp.
TGGGTGTCGTTGACAACCATCTTGACACGCTTTTCTTGAAGATCGTTCCAGTAACAAATGATGATCCCCGACTTGGCGTAGACCAACGACTCAGCCTCGTTTTCCGCCTCACCGACCAGGACCACCGGTTGCCCCGTGGTTTTCTGCAAGGCCGCTTCGACCCGTGCCTGTGCCGTTTCCCCGAGCACCCCGGGCGCGGAAGAACGTGAGATAAATAAAATGTGACACGGACTGTAGCTGTTTTGAAACTCAGCGACCGAGCTGTACTGGATGACTTTGATCGGCTTACGCTGGATCGTATCGGTCGTGATTCTTGTCGATTTGATGGATGCTCCATTGCCAACCGGGCGGATGTAGGCTCCGAAGGGATTGTTTCCCAGCACACCGATCACGAAATCTTTGTCGGCTCCCTTAAACGGCTGCTTCGGCCATTGAATCAAGCCGCCCAAGAAATAAAACCAACCGGCTTTGATGTCGTATTCGTTCTGCGGCGCCGGCTGTTGGGCATCGAGGGAACGCGCATCGATCAGCAATCCACAGGTGATCAAAACGCAAAGCAATGAAAGTGAACGGCGCATGTGCAGCCTCGCGGACCTTTGTGGCGTCCGCCATTCCAAACGGTATCCGGCACCACCGCGGCGTGTGGATTGAATCAGCCGATGGACGCGAGCCCACGGACCCCGGAGCGTGTTCATGCTATTCAACTTAGTCATTGTGAACCGGCCGGGCAAGAATTCAGAGACCGTGGTGTGATGGATCACCCGCTAAAACGTTCGCTGAACCGTCAACGCGATCGCCGCCGCCTCGCTGCGGTAATAGGCTCGTCGCAACACATTGCGTTTGTTTAGATCTCGGTCGATCCAGCCGAGCACGTTGTAGAAGTCCAATCGCATCCGGCCCTGACCACAGCAAATCTTGCGTTGGATGCCGAAGTCCAGGAAGTAGCTGCCACGGAAGGCTTTCTTGTAACCCGGATCGGCCAGCGGCAGAAATCCGTTGGGCTGCGGAACGTTCGGGTCGTTGGGGTCGGTCAAGCTGGCGTTGTAATTGGCCAAGTCTTCGTCACCGGGGAAACCCCAGTAGGCACGCAGCGACCCGCTGGTGCTCCACAGATCGTTCCAGTCACGGTTGGCGTACAACTTGGTCAGCTGCGGCGACCAACTGACCAGATCGCTGCCAAAACCATACGGCTCGGCGGTGATGCCTTGGTTTCGCGTGATGTCCGGCAGTTCTCCATTGAGCAGCTGCGTGTAGGAGTGTGAGATCGACCATTGTTTGCGTTCGGTCCGCAATGAAGCCTCCAACTCCAACCCCGCGATGTCAAAATTCCCCAACACGTTCTGTCGTCGCGGCTCCGTCGTTGGATCAAATCCGATCGCCGTGTAGTGCTGGTAGAATCCGCTAGCCGCGAAGAAGCGGTGATCACAGGGACGTCGCTCGTACCGAAATTCTGCGCTTTCGTTTTCTTCATTCTCGGCGAAACTGCCCGACTGCACGAACTGTCGCCTCAAATCGCCATCGGTGCCGCGGCGGTTGGCGACCGACCAAATCGCTTTGTAGGTGTCGCGTTCGTTGGCTTCGAACACTAACGCCGTCCGCGGCGAGAGCAGCCACTCACTGTAGGTGTGCTTGTCGCTGCGGAGCCCGGCGAACGCGGTCCAACGTTCATTGAAACGCAACACATATTCGCCCAATATTGAAAACGTATCCGTTTCCCACGGGCCTTCGATGTTGTCAGGCACGCCTTCGACGTTGGCCGGCAATCCGGGATATCCTGGACTCGGCAACCCAAACCACTCGTACGAAAGCGCCGTCCCGAATGCCAGGGTGTGCCGCTCGTTGGGCGTCCATCGGGCCAGCAGACGCGTGTAAAACTCGTCCTCGCGGTTCGTGATGATCCTGCCCAGTGGGGTGTACCGTTCGAAATCGAACAGATCCCAGCTCGCCATCCACTCCACATTCAGCGTTTCGGTGCACTCAAACAAGTACTTGCCGGCAAACGTCAGCTGTTGGTAGCCGGCCTGCGACGTTTGCAAGTCGGAAAAACTCGAACCGGGAGGCGCGACGCCCACCGGATCGAACGCGATATCACGCCGATCGGGATCGATTTGTTGACCGCCACGCGTGTAGCGGACCCAGGCGTTGAGATTGCCATCGGTCACCTGTGCGTGAAACTTGTGTTTCGGCTTGGAACGGTACCCGCGGCCGTCGTCCTGGACATTGAACGTCACCGGCTCACCCGCCGTCACCGGGATGTTGTCTCGGGCAAGGAAGCTGCGACCGAACACCAAGGGCGCATCGGATTGATCGGCGCCATCTTGGGTTGCGATGCCGTAATAGACGAACACGCCCGTGTCCTCATCGAACTTGCGGCCGTAACGCAGTTCGGTCGCCGTGAATTCGTCGATGAAGCCTTGTCGGACGGTGGCGTCGAGTCCCTGGAACGTCAGACCCGTATGCGTTTGCAAGTTGATCACACCGGCGATGGCGCCCGGACCATCGGTCGCCCCGCCGGGACCACGCAGGACATCGACAAGGTGAAGGTCACCGAGCAGCGGCAGATCTCGCTCGTGATACGCACCGGACTCTCCCCGGTTGTTCATGATCCGGCCGTTGACCTTCAACAAAATCTTGTCATCGCGGTCGCTGATGATGCCTCGCATGCCCATCTTGGGACCGGTGGCCACCTGATGCACGTGCTGGAAATTGGGCACCAAAATATCCAGCAATTCGTCCAGATTGCGGGCGCCGGAGGACCAGATTGTCGGGGCACCGATGCGTGTGACCGCGGCCGGGGTGATTCGAGAGATCGCCGGAATGCCACCTCCGATCGAGATGGGAGCGATTTCGTCGATGGTGTCCAGTGTCGCCAGCGTTGCCGGCGCTTCGACGGGAACCAACAGCGGTTGCTCGGCAAAATCTTCCAGTGCAGAGAGATCAAAACCGAGCGTGTCGGCTAGCGATTGCTGGTCTTCGGCAGCCGGCTCCTCTTCGGCCGGTGACTCGGAGTCGGCATCCGCAGCGTTTGCGTTGTCTGATTTCCCGGCGTCCTGTCCGTCGTCGGTCAGCGGCTCCACCGTCGCCGGCACCAGTTCGGCAGGCGGTGATTGACCGCCCTCGGCCAGTTGACCGATGGCCGTCAATCCGAGTCGCTCGGGTGCCGGTTCCTGTCCGACCGACCAAGTCTCCAGGCTCAACCCGAGACAGCACAGTGCGGCGAGCGTCGTTCGTTTCATGAGACGGGCGTACCAAAAGGCGCGGAAAAGAATGCATTCCCCTGGTAGTCTGGTCGGACCCGCTGACGGAAATATTGAGTATTCCGCCTACCGCCCTTAAATCTTACTATGGCGTGCCCCCTGGCCCCGTGCTCTGTCCAGATTTGAAATCTGGGTTGCGTTGGTCGAGCGGAAAAGGGGTCAGGCCGTAACTTGCGGAACGATGAAACGATTACTGGGCCCACGGATGGCAGCGCGAACCCACGGATATTTTGCACCCAGTCATCCGTGGGTTCGCGCTGCTATCCGTGGGTGTTATTTGCAATGGATAGCCCGGTAAGCTTGCTGGAGTGCTACCCCCGAAATTAAGTGTGGGCGAAGCTTTAGATCTTCATTCGGCCTGTGCTGTCCCCAATTGAATCGGCCGGCGTGCCCATCAGGTCCAGCATGGTCAGGAACAGATTCGCCATCGGGCATTCTTTCCCGGCATCGACGTAACGCCCCGTTTCAATCTGTCCCGCCGCGCTGCCGGCGAGCACGATCGGCAAATCTTCGTGCCGGTGCCGGTTGCCGTCACTGATACCGCTTCCGTAGAGCACCATCGATTGGTCCAGCAGCGAGCCGCCGGCGTCTTGGGTGGCCTCCAGCTTTTTCAGGAAATACGCGTATTGCTCGACCAGGTAGTGATCGATCTTACGAAGATTCTCGACCAGTTCCGGCTTGTCTCGGTGGTGGCTCATTCCGTGGTGCCCGTCGCTGACTCCGATCTCGGTGTAGCGTCGGTTGCCTCCGGCGTTGTCCAACATCAGCGTCGCAACCCGGGTGGTGTCGGTTTGAAACGCCAGGACCATCAGATCGAACATTAGCCGGGCGTGTTCGCGGAACGATTCGACGCGGCCGAAGGGGATCTCGATGTCCGGTAGTGCCGCGGCGTCTTCTTGCTCGGTGCGTTCGATCCGCTGTTCGATCTCCCGAACCCCTGTGAAATACTCGTCCATCTTGCGCAAGTCGGACCTGCCGAGCTGCTTCATCAGCCGTTGGGCGTCGCCACGAACGACATCGAGCACACTCTTGCGGATCCGGTTGGCTTCTCGCCGCTCGGCCAAATCACCACTGCCGAACATCCGCTCGAATGCCAGCCGTGGAATCGTTTCCTTGGGCATCGGTTGCGTTTCATTTCGCCAGGAAATGTTGCTGCTGTAGGCACAGCTGTAACCGGAATCACAACTGCCGGCGTTGCGGCTGCCTTCGAGTCCGAGTTCGATCGAAGGCAGACGGGTTTGACCGGCCAATTGCGCCGCGGCGATCTGGTCGACCGAGACGCCCAAGCGGATGTTGCCGCTGGTTTTCAGCGGGCGTGCCGCGGTCAAGAACGTTGCACCACAGCGGGCGTGGTCGCCGGCGCCGTCTTTGTAGCCGCGCCCGTTGTCATGGGTCAGATTGGAGATCACGTTCAGCTTGTGCTTCAGTGGCGCCAACGGCTGCAGTGTCTCGCTGCATTCCCAATCGGTCGGCTCGCCGGACGGACCGACGATCGGTTTCCACTGCGGCATGATCACGCCGTTGGGCACGAAGATACAGGCCATCCGAACCGGCCGCGGCATCGAATCGGGCGACGCAAACGCGCTGCGTGCCATCGGCGTCATCGCCTCCAGCAAGGGCAGGCCCAGGACGGCCGCCGATCCCCGCAGGACAGTTCGGCGATCGACCTTCTTGCGCTGAATCATTTGTGGTCTCGACTTCATCGTTCGGTCCTCTGTTGATGGATTCGTTACCGGCTGCCAGCGTCGGCGTCGAAAGTTTGGAATCGGAATTGGCGGCTGGTCACCACTTCGGTGACTAGATCCGCCAGACGGAATTGGTTGCCGCGTGTGTGTTCGAGAATCTCGTCGATCGTGCAGCGGTCGTCAGGGGTCAGTTCGCGGCCGATCGCAAAGGTCAGCAGCCGTTCGGCCAACGTCCGCGCCAGCCCTTCGACTTCGGTCTCGGCCAACATGCCGCTCAGCTGAGCGCCACCGTTGAACGACCGACCGTCGGGCAAGGCACCGCTGGCGTCGATCGGTTTGCCACCCTCTTCGGTTCGATACTGGCCGATGGCGTCATAGTCATCCAATCCGAAGCCCAATTGGTCCATCACTCGGTGGCATGAGGCGCAGGAGGGGCTTTGACGGTGCAATTCAAGTTGTTCGCGCAGTGTCGCGTTTTCGCCGGCCGCTTTCGCATCGTCCAGTTCGGGAACGCCGGCCGGTGGATCCGGGGCTTTCGTTCCCAACACGTTTTCGAGAATCCATTTCCCACGCAACACCGGGCTGGTGCGGTTCGGCGTACTGGTCAGTGTCAACACGCTGCCGTGGGAAAGCAAGCCTCGACGGGGAGTGCCGGACAGCGACACCTTTTCAAACGGTTCACCGCTAAACGTTAAACCGTAGTGCTCGGCCAGGGTTTCGTTGACGAACGTGTAATCGGCGGTCAGAAACTCACTGATCGGCAGGTTGTTCCGCAGGATGTGCAGAAACAGCGATTCAGTTTCGCGCACCATTGCCGATTTCAAATCCTGGTCAAAGGTGGGAAAGCGTTTGCCATCGGCTTCGTGCTCGACCAGATTTCTCAATCCCAACCACTGGGCGGCAAAGTCCGTTGCCAATGCATCGGCTTTTTGATCCGCCAGCATCCGACCGACGTGACGCTTTAACCGCTCCAGGTCCAATTCGTTGCGATCGGCTTGGTCCAACAGCGTTTGATCCGGAGTACTGCTCCACAGGAAATACGACAATCGGGTCGCCAACTGGTGCGGCGACAGTGGAATGTCACCGAAGGAATTGGGTTGGCTGTCCGGCGGCGGCGTTTCGACCCGGAACAAGAAACGCGGACTGACCAGAATCGCCGACAATGCGATTTGTGTTCCCCGGTGAAACGATGCGCCCTCTTTGACCGACTGCTCGACCAACTGGGCATACGGCCGCACCTCGTCTTCGGTCACCGGGCCGCGAAAGACTTGTTCCATCAAGGGCTGCAAGTTCTTCATTGCTGTCTTGGCGACGTCGCTATACCGGTCGCGTTTCTTGGGTGCGACGTGGCGAACGATCTGAAACTGTTTGGGCGGATACGCGTCCCTCGGATGCTCTCTCGGACCGCTGACGCGAAACGAACGAAACATGAACGGATAGCTGTCCGAATCGATGTCCCCGTCTGGTGAAACCGGTTTGCCACGCTTGGCGAGAATCGACTTGACGCGTTCCGGATCCATCGTCGTGACCGATTCAAATTTCGTTTCACCGACGACCAGCTTTCGATCGTCCAACACGGGCACGAAAATCAGCCGATGTTTGCCCTGAGTCAATTCGATGGTCTCCTGCATCGAATCAGAACTGCCCCCGCCGCCGAAATAGTCCAGCTCGTCGCTCGCCAACAGCTTGCCCTGCTCGTCGCAGATCGCAACCTTGGCCTTGCCGTGTGACTTGGATGTCGTCCCGCCACGGACGTCGATGCGGTATTGGCCGTCGAACGGTGCGTCCAAATCGATCCAAGCAAAACTATCGCGGTCAACAAACCGACCGCTGAAACGGCCGATCTTCGGATCGCCATAGATCGGCAACTGGTCGCCGGGCAGCTCCAGACGAAGTTCGGGCAAGTCAGCCGGATCGATCATCACGTTCTGCGAAACAAACTCCGCCGCTTCGATCAGCTTTTCGATCAACATCGGGCTCAGCGAAAGCACATCACCGTTGTTGTCGAACCCCGCACCGACTTCATCGGACGGAAAACGGTCGGCCGGTCGCAGGTCGAGCCCGAACAGGTCGCGGATGGTGTTGTTGTACTCGCTGCGATTGAGCCGGCGAACGGTGACCTTGCCCGCACGCGGGGTCAGATCACAGGTCGACGAATACATCGTTGCCTCAAGCGACGCGACCAGCGATTTACGCTCCTCGATCTCCGGCGTGTCGTAGTCCTCCGGCGGCATCGCGCCGAATCGGACCATCTCCAGCACCCGTTTCACCTCGGCCGAGGTCAGGTCACTGAGCGTTTCGAACGGACTGAGATCCAAACCGCCTTCCTGGACGTCTTCGTTGTGACAGTCGACGCAATAAGCCTGCATCAACGGCAATCCGGTCGCCTGCCAATTCGCCAGCGCGTCCGGCGTCGCGGATTCCGATGGCGGTGTCGGTTCCTCGGTTTGCGTTGCGTCCACGGGTGGGGCTGCGACGACACCCTGTCCGCCGGCCCATCGAAAGCCGAGCCCTGACAACAGGACGACCAACAAGCTTAGACGTGCGGCAAATCGAACGTGGGACGAGAA
>NZ_JBFHKV010000354.1:0-7490 GCF_041595215.1 Stieleria sp.
GCCCGACGGATGGGGATTGACGACGACGGTGTTCCCGCCGGCGATCATGCTGACCGCGTTGCCGGTGATCGTCGGCAAGCTGTGAGTGACCGGCGTGATCGCTCCGATGACGCCGAACGGGGCGCGGTCGATCACGGCCAGACCGTAGTCGCCACTGAAGGCTTTGGTTTCGAGAAACTCGACACCGGGCGTTTGCTCGCCCAGGGTCTTGAGTTTTTCGATCTTGTGTTCCAGACGGCCGATCTTGGTTTCTTCCATCTCCATCGTGCCCAGCTCTTCACACTGCTCGATCGAGATCCGCCGAATGACGTCGATGATCCGTTTTCGATCGGCCAGGGTGCGTTCGCGCAGTTGCTCAAACGCCGCACGTGCCGCCGTGACGGCCGACTCGGCATCGTAGAACACGCCGTTGTGTCCGCCGGCCGAAGCCGCCTGCTGGGCCGCCTGCTGGGCCGCTCCGTTACCCGGTGGCATCGGACCGACCTCGGCCAGGACCTGTGCGACTACGTTTCGGATCAGGGTTTCGTCGTATTGCATGGTGGGTTGCTAGTTGGGGGTGAATGTCGGCCTGCCGCGATCACGCGAGAGCGGGGCGGTCTTAACGGTCGTTTGATTCGTTGCGCGAGTAAACGCTGAACTTGTCGATGTGGACTTGATCGACGATCCCAATGATGACGGCGTCGATGGGTAAAACCTTTGTTTCCGGCGTCAGGCGTGCGCTGCTGCCTTGTGTGATCAGGACGAAATCGTTCTCTCCGGCACCCAAGGTGTCGACGGCGATAAACGTTCTTCCGGTTGTGACGAGCGATTGACGCTTTTTGTCATCGAGCCGATAGGGCTCGACGACCAGTAATTTGTGACCCGTCATCGTCGCAACCTTTTGAGTGCTGACGACCGATCCGGTGACTCGGGCGATGAACATTCGTGCCAGGCTCGTTGGGGGTTAAGGGAGGAGGAAAGGTCGGCTTCACGAATGCTTCAATGCATGCAGGGTCTGCCTGGCCACGATCACTTCTTCGTTGGTCGGGATCACCCACAATTGAGTTTTGGAATCGCCGGCATGGAACGAGGCCTCGCCGAGATCGTTGGTTCGATCACGCAGGCTTTCGTTGGCCGCCGGATCGACAACGATGCCCAGTTGTTCCAGTCCCGCACAGACGCGACTGCGAACGAGCGTGTCGTTTTCGCCGATGCCGCCGGTGAACACGATCGCATCGGCGCCGCCGAGCGCGACCAGCATTCCACCCAGGTGACGCCGAATCTCTTCGATGAAGACATCCAAGGCCAATTGGGCTTGGGTGTTCCCCTCGGACACCGCTTGTTCGACATCGCGGATGTCGCCGCTATGGTTGCTCAGCCCCAACAGTCCGCCTTTGCTGGCCAGTTCTTGCAACGCTTCGTCCAAGGACAAACCGGTCCGCTGCAGGATCAGTGGCAAGGCGAAGGGATCAAAGTCACCGACGCGGTTGTTCTGCGGCAGACCCGTTTGGGGTGTCATCCCCATCGTCGTCTGAACGCTTTGTCGATTTTCGATCGCGGTGATCGAACTGCTGCCGCCCAAGTGACAGGAGATCACGCGGGCGTCTTGACGGCCCAGGATCTCGGCACTGCGGAAGGCGATGTAACGGTGGCTGGCACCGTGGAAGCCCCACTTTCGAATGTGGAACTCGTCGGCCCACTGACGTGGGATCGCGTATTCCTTTCGGGCCGGGGGAATCGTTTGGTGAAAGTCGGTTTCGAACGCGGCGACCAGCGGCAGATCCGGGAACCGGGCTTGCAGGGTCTTCATCGCCGCGATGTAGGGCGGGTTGTGTGCCGGTGCGGCGGCATTCATTTCGGCCATCGCATCGAGCACCTGATCATCGACCACAAACACGCCCGACAATCGTCCGCCGTGGACGGCTTTGAAACCGATCGCGGCGACCTGAGACGCGTTTTCGATCGCACCGTTTTCGGGGTCGGTCAGCTGATCCAAGCAGGCTTGGACGGCCACCCCGTGATCGGGCACCGACATCGTCAGCTCGTTGGACCAATCACCGATCTCGACGGTGCACTTGCTTTGCGCATCGCCGATCCGCTCGACCGCGCCTTTGGCGAGGCAACGTGCGTTTTGGATGTCGTCGATCGCTCCATCATCGGTCATTTCGAACAACCGATACTTGAAACTGGTCGATCCCAGGTTTGCAACCAGTACGAGCACTGGCGGTACCCTCCGCGATGAGTTGGGGTCTGTCGTGGACGTCAGCGTGCGTTCGTCATCCCGCGGGCGGTCTTGCGACTCACCGGGCGGGTTGACGCTTAAGCCAAAAAAGCTTTCGCAACACCTTCGGCGGGACGAGGGATCACGTGGCTGGAAACCAACTCGCCGACTTGCGAGGCCGCGTTGGCACCGGCTTCGACCGCTGCGCGAACGCTGCCGACGTCTCCGCTGACCACGGTGGTGCAATACGCACCGCCGATGTCGACTCGCTTGACGATTTCAACGTTGGCCGCCTTGGTCATCGCGTCGGTCGCTTCGATCAGTGCCAGCAAACCCTTGGTTTCGATCAATCCGATTGCGTCATTCATCTTGGTTTTATTTCTTTCGATAGTTGTGGAGGGGGTGTTTCGATCGCGTCGGATGACACGACCGGTGGGCGTCCGCGATTGCTTGGCGGCCACTACTTCTTGGCGGTCGGTGCGCTGGTTTTGAGCACTTTCTGCAAATCGTCGTGCGGACGTGGGATCACTTGCACGCTGACGACTTCGCCGATGCGTCCGGCTGCCGCGGCTCCGGCATCGGTGGCGGCTTTGACGGCGGCGACATCGCCGGCGACAAACACGCTGACCAGACCGCTGCCGACCTTGTCCCAGCCCAGGAATTCGACGTTCGCCGCTTTCAACATTGCGTCGGCTGCTTCGACCAGGGAAACAAACCCTTTGCACTCGATCATGCCGAGCGCTTCATTACTCTTCGCCATTGGAAATCTGCCTATTGATAGGAGAAAAGGAGGTGTAAGTACTATTGATGACAGCCGCAGCCGCCCTTGGTGAGTTCGACCTTGGACGCGCCGTCCAAGAAACACGCGTTGCCCTCATCGGTGTCGATGTGGACTTCCAGCTTGGCCGCTTCATCGGCACGCACCAGCACGTCGTCAAACACCGTGGTGCATTCGTGGCTGGTGACTTTCAACTGCATCATGTCGCCGTTGGAAACACCGAAGTGATCCGCATCGAAGTAATTCATGTGGACGTGACGCGCCGCCCAGATCACGCCCTGTTCCAGTTGGACGCTTCCGACCGGTCCGACCAACACGCATCCGGGCGTGCCGTCGATGTGGCCGCTGTGACGGACCGGTGCGTCGATGCCCAACGAGATCGAATCGGTGAAGGCCAATTCAACCTGGCTGGCTCCCCGCGTCGGCCCCAAGACCCGCACGCTGGGTAGCATTCGCCGCCGTGGCCCGACGATCATCACCGTCTGCTTGGCGGCGTAAAAACCGTCCTGGTACAGATCTTTATCCGGTTCCAGCACCGATCCGGCGCCGAACAAGATTTCAACGTGCTCGTCGGTCAAGTGAACGTGCCGGGCAGAAATGCTGACACGCAGATTCGGCTTGCCGTCGACCCAACCGGGAGGATCATGGGAAAGTCCGATGTCGGGCCGAGACGCCGACGAAGTGCCGAGGCCGCCGGCGATCGCGCGACGAACCAGGGATTCGATTCGGGCGCGGTCAATTTGAGTCGCGTTCATTCGGTTCGGGGAAAGGGAGGTGGTGATGGGGGAAAATAGATTAGAAGAGTGAAACGCTCCGCCCTCGGAGCTCATTCTGGATCGGAGTCCGCGTCGGTTTCGTCGCTGCGTCGGTTGTCTGCTAACACTAGTTCGACACCAGCGTCGTCAATCCGCTTTTTCCAGTGCGATGCCAGACCGGAGTCGGTCACGACACCCTGGACGTCCTCCAACCGGCACAGATGGGACAAGCTGACTTTGCCAAACTTCGTGTGGTCGGTGACGACATACGCTTGGTCGGCGGCCGCCAACATCGCTTTCTCGCTTTCGACCAACATCATGTTGTTGTTGAAATACCCACGCTCGTTGATCCCCGCGACCGACAGGAACGCCAGCCGCACGTTGATCTGACGCAGCATCGATTCGGCCATCGGGCCGATCGCCACCGCCGTCCGACCGCGGACGCAGCCGCCGATCGTGACCAGGTCGATGGAATCACTGCTGGAGAGCAAGTGCGCCACGGGCAAGCTGTTGGTGACGACCTGAAGCCGCCGACCGACCAGACAACGGGCCAATTCATAAGTCGTGCTGCCACCGTCCAACAGGATCGTGTCGTGCTCTTCGATCAGCTTCGCGGCCGCCGCGCCGATCGCGGCTTTCACCGTCCACGTCGTGTCCTTGCGGCCTTCGAACGCCCGGATCGTCGCGCTCTCGCCGGTCCAGAACACCCCGCCGTGCGTGCGGCGGACATCGCCCGATCGCTCCAATTGCTCCAAGTCGCGGCGGACCGTCGATTCGCTGACCGAAAGCGACTCGGCCAACTCACCCAACGATGCGAACCCGGTCTGACGCACCATCCGTCGCAAACGCTCACGACGCCCGCCACTGGACGTGCGGGTTTCGCTGCTAACGCCGTTGGACGAGTTGACGGATCGGACCACAGAAATTGCCTATCTTGCGCAGGTATTGCGTTTCGTGATAGCTTTCTCTCATTCGTGACAGTTTTCAAGCACCAATTGACAAATATGAATCATTTCTGAAAGAAAACTTCCTTTTGAAGCACGTGCGGTGTTTGACGTCCCCCAGGCGATGGAGATGTATGCCCGTTGGGCAAAACGCGACTTATTAGATGCCAATGCCTGCCAGGAGGGCGACGTTAGAAACCCCACGACAGAGCCCCCTCCCCGACGGTTCGTCGCCCGCCCAGAAAACGAAGCGGTTCTTTCTCGATCTCTTTGCCGCATGGTTTTCCCGCGGTCGCCGTCGCGATACGCTTTTCGCTGATTCATTTCGGGCGGACTGTTTCACTTCTTGTAGCGTCAACACATCAACATGACTGAACTATCCGGAAAGCGGGCGATCGTCAGCGGGGCATCACTTGGGATCGGTCGCGGCATCGCGGTCGAACTGGCTCGTGCCGGGGCAACCGTCGCGGTCAACTATCGATCCAACCCCGACCAGGCCGACGAAGTGGTCGCCGAGTGCAAGTCGGTCGGCGGAGATGCGTTCAAGGTCCAGGCCGACGTCTCGGTGCAAGAAGAAGCCGAAGCGATGATGCGGACGTCGATCGAGAGGCTCGGAGGGTTGGACATCGTCGTCAGCAATGCGGCCTACAGCGACCGGCACCTGATGCTGGAATCGGACATGCAGGAGTTCCGCAAGACGATCGATGTCAGCATGTGGGGTGCGTTCTACGTCGTCCGGTCGGGCGCCGCGGAGATGGTCAAGGCCGGCAAGGGCGGCAACATCGTGGTCATCAGCAGCCCCCACGCGCACCTCGCGATGCCCGGCGCGATGGCCTACAACATGGCCAAGGCAGCCAACGACCAGATGGCGCGGACGGCCGCCTGCGAATTGGCTCAACACCGCATCCGATGCAACATCATTCACCCCGGCTGGATCAACACGCCGGGCGAACGAAAATTCTTTTCCGAAGAGACACTGAAAACCGAGTCGGCCAAATTGCCGATGAAACGCCTGGGCGAGCCGAAGGAAATCGGACGCGGCGTCGTGTTCCTCTGTCGCGAAGAAAGCGAGTACATCACCGGCAGCACCCTGACCATCGACGGAGGCATCCAGCTACCGTGGCGCGACATGTTCCGCGTCGAAGAGACCGCCGCGACGGCCAAGCCGATGCAGGACAACGCTTAATCAGCGAGACGGCGCGGAATGGGCTTCCACTGGGAGCCTCTTCCACTTGCCACGCTACTTCGCTGCCTGAATGTCCGCGAGCGCCTCGGCGTAGCGACGGCCGAATTCCAACAGCGATTGACGATCAAAGTGAGTGTTGTCGCTTTTGAGCGTCAAACCGGTCGACTCGACGAACGCGCACGCCGGCAATTCCGAAGCGACTTCGCGATGGGCTTGGTCCACTCGCTTTCGATGCTCCGTCCACTTTGGCGCGTCGCGCTGCGCCAGACCGCCGATGAGGATCGGAGTCTTGGCGCCGACATGACTGCGGAATCGTTCCATCACCTCCGTCAGATTTGACTTGTACGCCTCGGCCAGTCCCGGTTTGCAATCCGATTCGCCTTGATGCCACAGGATTCCCTTGAATGTTCCGCTGGCCATGGCCGTTTGAATCCGCCGCAAGGCGTCATCGTAAGGATGCGTTTTGGTTTGTGGGTGATAGCCTCCGGGGGCCCATGCGGCGATCGGTGATCCGCCGACGGCACAGGGCACCAATCCGACAGTGACATCGGGGTGCTCGCTCGCATAGCGCCTGGCAAACCCGCGTCCGAGTCCCACGCCGGCGATGGATTTGTCAAAGTGCAACGGGTCGGTCGCCGGGACCCAATTTCCGTCACGATCGAGCATCAGGATTCGCGGATCGGGGAGACGATCGGCCGGCGTCACCTTGCCTCGACCGGCCATGTTCGATTGCCCGGCAAGCAGAAACAGGTGGAATTGTTCTTTCGACGGCAGGTCCGCGCTGGTGATGGTCACGCCGCCAAGTTCGATCATCTGGCCGTCCTGTTGGCGTTTCAGTTGCAGAGTCGCTTGTCCGGCCGCGATGTTGATCATCCCCAACGACTGCTGGCCGAAGAACAGCATACGGCGGGGCGTTGCCTGAGAATCCCGGTCAGGACGGACGACCGATTCGGACTTGAAACGTCGCAGCGTCGCTGAAATGTCCTGGTCCGCGATCGCTGCTGAGACCGAGACGTCTTTGGCGTTGCAAACGTAGTGCAGCGTGATCTGATAGCGTCCCGATTCGGCAACGTCGATCGGCCACGAGATCGTGTCGGCGGCGGAGGTCCAGTTGTCGACCCAGCTATGGGCCCAGCTGATGTTGTCTGCGAACCCCGGGTTGCCGGTCAGTGTTGCATCGACCGATGGAATAAAGGTCGGTCGTTGTTTGGTAATCGGAACGTGACGTGCTTGCGTGATGCTTGGCGTGATGGCGTCGACATAGCCTTCGATCTCGGATTTCAACCGCTCGGTCGTCTCGGGGTGCTGTTCGGCGATGTCGGTTTCCTGTCCGGGATCGGCATGCATGTCAAACAGCGCGACCTTGGCATTTTCGATGGTCAGCCGATATTGATTGGTGCGGACGGCAGCCTTGCCGAATTTTTCGAGCTGTGATTGGTTCGGGCGGTAGGTCAAGATCGAACGCTCGGCGAGTGCCGGATCGCTGCCGTCTTGAATCAGTTTCACCAGACTTTGGCCGTCCAACGCGGCCGAATCATCCGATGGAATTCCACACCATTGGGCGAGTGTCGGCAGCAAATCGATGTGCGCGGTGATTTGCTCAATCCGCTTCGGTTGGATCCGCCCC
>NZ_JBFHKV010000355.1:0-7490 GCF_041595215.1 Stieleria sp.
CGTCGGAAACCAATTGATCCTCCGCAGCAAATCCGTTTTGTACCTCATCGAGCAGTAGCGTCGTGCTTCATGCCAACAGGCCGGAGTAGCGGCAGGCGGCAGGTTGGACGTGTTACCGGTCAAAAGATTGATTGGTCAAAAGATTGATTGGTCAAAAGATTTGTTGGTCAAAAGATTTGTTGGTCAAAAGATGGCGTTGGCGGTGTGTTCGGCGTTGCCGCGGCGGCATCAACGTGGGGCTGCCAGATCCAGGAAGACCATGTGCGATGGGTTGCCGACGGCGGCGTAGTGGCCGGTGAACTGCAACTCGCCTGTCTTGCGATTGACGTTGAAGATCGCGATGTGGTCGGCTCGCTGATTCAAGCAGTAAAAGAATTGTCCCGTGGGGTCAAAGCTGAAGCTGCGTGGGTAATTCCCGCGCGTCCACTCTTCGCCGACAAACGTCAGCTCTCCGTCGTCACCGACGGCAAAGACCCCCACGCTGTCGTGCAAGCGGTTGCCGGCATAAACAAACCGGCCGTCGTCGGACACCAAGATCTCTGAACAGAAATTGCTACCGACGAACTCCGGCGGCAGCGTCGAGACGGTTTGCCGCGCGGCCAAGCGTCCCGCGTCGGCGTCGTAGTCAAACAAGACAATCGTCGAACCTTCTTCCTGGATCGAATAGAACCAGCGACCGTTAGGGTGAAAATGGAAATGCCGCGGTCCATCGCCCGGTGGCAACGAAATCGCCGCCGGATCGTTGGGGGTCAAGGCTCCGGTTTGTTCGTCGAATTTCCAAACAAAGATCTTGTCCAAGCCCAGGTCGGCGTGCAGCACATACTTTCCCGAGGGATCGGATTGGATCATGTGGGCGTGGGTGCGATCGTGGCCGCTGATGGCAAAGCTGCCCGCCGGCGCGTTGGTCGCCTGTGTCGGCCCGATCGTGCCGGCGTCCTGCTTGACGTGAACCGGTTCCCCCAATCGCCCGTCCGCGGCGACCGGCAGCACCGCAACGCTACCGCCGAAATAGTTGGCGACCAGAACAAACCGTCCGCTAGGATGAATGCTGATGTAGGTCGGGCCGGCACCGCCACTGCGGACGGTGCCCATCAAGGTCAACTTGCCGCTGGATCGATCGATCGAAAACGTACTGACCGAACCTTCCTTACCTTCACCGACCCGATCGGTTTCATTGGCCGAGTACAGCCGAGTTCCCGCAGCGTTGACGGCCAGACAACTGGGACTTGTCCCCATCCGCTGTGTGCCGATCTCCGTCAACTCTCCCGTCCGACGATCGACTTGAAACAGATGGATCCCCCGCCCATTGCCCGGCGGAAGATCGACTTGAGTCGGCAGCACGTCCTGAAGCGGCGAGCTGAACGTGCCGACATAGGCGATCAACGGTGGGGCATCAGATTCTGCCTGGGCAACACCGTTTGCAACCGGGCCAACCGCGGCCAAGGCGACCGAAGTTTTTAAAAACGAACGTCGAGATCGAGAGAGTTGATTCATTACAACAAGTCACCGAGGGCGGGTAGGAGGGCGAGGACAGGGCGATCATTGTGATCGAAAGTGGATGGCTGCAACAACCCGCTTGGGGCCTGGTGCTGAAAGCGGATATCCGCGAGCGCAGCGGTGATTCGCATCCGGGTGGATGGAGGAAACGCAATTGGGTCAAAACATTTTGTGGTCAAAAAATGACAGCACCAACGCAGCCCTATTGGCATGCACAGCATGCCCTACCAGGCTTCTCCCCACCCCATTTTTTGACCACCCCATTTTTTGACCACCCCATTTTTTGACCAACAAATCTTCCTACCCCAAAATCTTCCTACCCTCAAAGCCTGTCGATCAGTGCCGATCGCAACCGCTCGGTCTCGCCGCGATCCAGTCCCGGTGGATCTTTTTCCAACAGCCATTGGACGTCCTCCAAACCCAGATTGATCCTTCCCGTCATCCCGCGCAACTGGGCTCGCAGCATGCGATATCGGTATTCTTCTGGATTGACCGCAACGATGGCGTCACAGTAGCGGAGCATTGCCTCGCCGTCGTTCTGACGTCCGGCGACGCCGATCAAGTTATTCAGGATTCGGCTCAGGATTTCGATGTCGGTGGTGGCTTGTAAATCGGAACGCCGGAGTGCTCGCCCGCCATGCAGCGCGACGATCTCGACGGCATCGGCGCGGCTGAGCAACTTGCCCCGTTCGAAGACGTCGATCAACTGTTCGTTCTCGTCATCGATAACGTGCTTGGACACGAAGTGCCCCGGCAAGCCGACGCCCTCGACCTTCATCCCCAGCCGACGTCCGAGTTCGATGTACAAGACGGACATCGTGATCGGCAGCCCTTCGCGATCGTCGATGACGCGATTCAAGTGGCTATTGGCGGCGTGGTAGTACTCGCTTCGACTGCCGTGGTATCCGTTTTCTTCAAACAGATAACGATGCAGGGCGTCGCGTTTCTCGGTCGCCGACGCGTCTTCCTTCAGTGTTTCCTGGATTTCTGCTGCCATTTCGTCGACGCGAGCGCGATAGGCATCAACATCCAAATCGGGGCTGTCCAGTCTTGCGATCAACAGCGATCCGACCAGCAGGCGTTGATCGGCGTCGGTTTGATCGAGTCGACTCAATCGATCGATCGTCTCGGCACGTTCGACGTCGTCGGCAAGCTGATGAAGTCGCTTGGCCTGTTTTTCGAGCTCGATCGCCCGTCGAGTCAATTCGCGAGCCGCCAGTTCGCCCGACTTGCCGAGTTCGCGAATTTGATCGGTCCCGATTGAATCGAGGGGCAGCGCGGCGATCTCGAGTTCCGCGAGCGTGTTTTCGGCGGCTTCGGACAACATCGGTGAGGGCAACGCGGTGCCGAGCTGAAAGCCCGAGAATTCCGGCTCGGTCTCGCGAAACTTTGCCAGCCCGACTTGGCCTTCGGTGAGTTGTTGGTCATCGGATTCAATCACCATGCGTCCGTTGACAAAGCACGTGATCGTGTCCGTTTCGACACGCACCTTCAATTGGTTCCATTGTCCGGGCAGATAGTGTTCCGTTTCCACTTCTTTCAGGATATCCCAGGAATACACTGACGCGCCGCGAAAGCACGTCAATCGCAACCGTCCGGCACTGGCATAGAAACCGTACTGCTTATTTTGGTCGTCGCTGTGGAACGCCAATCCGGCGGCGCCGGATTCGTCGTCCAGCCGAACCATCACGGCGACTTCAAAGGGGCGCTGGGGAACCTCGCGTTTGGACAGCAGCAATGAACGTCCGCCGAAACCATTGCCCTGGCCCAAGGCGACGATTCGTCCGCCGCGTTGTTGCCAGCGGGATCCCATCACGGGCGTCCATCGGTCCGCGTTGATCCGGCCGATCCGAACCCAGCGATCGATCGCGACGGGGTTTGGGTTCTCACGCAACGCGACAAGTTGGCTGACCGGGATGGCGAAACCCAGATTATCATCGATGGACGATTTCATATTGATGATGCCATGCACGCGGCCCTCCAGATCGACCAGGGGGCCGCCACTGTTTCCCGGTTCGATCGGCATCGCCAACTGCAACAACTCGCGGCCTTCGACTTCGCGTCTGGCCGACACGATGCCTTCGACCACACTGTTGCGCAGCCCCAGCGGATTGCCGAAGGCCAGCACGCGGATGCCTTGCTGAGAGGTATCGTCCTCGGCGAAAGGAAGCGCCGGCAACTCGCTCGATCCGGGATCGACGCGAATGATGGCCAAGTCACTGGCGACGTCGGAGGCCTCTACGGCGAGGACTCTCAATTTTTTTCCGCCGGCCGTCTCCACCGTAAACGGACGTCCCTCGTTGATCACGTGAAAGTTCGTGGCGACCAGTCCGTCGGAATCGATGATGAATCCGGTGCCGATTCCCAATGGTTCACCGTCGCGTCCCCGAACCCGAATCGTTGTGACCGAAGGACGGATGTTGGCAATCAGTGATTGGTGGGATTGGTCGTCGGCCGGCAACGGAGACGCCGTGAAGACCGCGGTGATCATCAGCAGCGTCAACAGAATCAAATCGGATCGGTGCACTGTCACTCCTTGCATAAAAGAATCGTTCATGCCCTATGATAGCGGGATGCCAACGGATCATCAGGTTTCGCGTCGGGAAAAACAGCGGCGCGGACCGATTCTGCATGCGTTGCTTCGCGGGCACCGACAAGTTTCAGGAGGTTGAGGATCGATGAGTGAGTTTCCCAAAGAGATGTTGCATCGGCTGAAAACGTGCGGCGTTGTCGCCGGTTTTTCGGTCGACAAGGTGGAGCATGCGGTGCCGCTGACCAAAGCGTTATTGGACGGGGGAATCAACGCGATTGAATTGATGCTCCGCACGCCGGCGGCAATGGCGGCGGTGATCGAAATCTGTGCCGAGGTGCCCGAGATGTTGGTCGGGGTCGGGACGATTCTGAGCCCGGCATCGGTGCGGGAGGTCAAAGCCGCGGGCGCGGATTTCGGTGTCGCACCGGGAATGAATCCGCGCGTCATCGCTGCGGCTCAGGACATCGGCCTGCCCTTTGCCCCGGGGATCGCGACGCCGACGGACTTGGAAGCGGCCATTGAACTGGGCTGTCGCTTTGTCAAATTCTTCCCCGCGGAAGCGATGGGAGGCGTCACGTACCTGCGCAGTTTTGCCGCTCCCTATAAACACCTGGGCATCCAATATTTTCCGCTGGGCGGCATCAACGCCGACAACATGTCAGAGTATCTTCGCGAGCCCAACGTGCCGGCGGTCGGCGGATCGTGGATCGTCAAACAATCATTGGTGGACAGCGAAGACTGGGCAGGAATCAGCTCCCGTGCCGCCGACGTCATTAGCAAATTGAAGAAGGATCAACGAAGATGAGTCAAGTGGTCGTCAGCTTTGGAGAAATCATGGGCCGTTTGGCAGCACCGGGGCATCTGCGGCTTCGCCAAACGCGGGAGTTGGAAGTCACCTATGCCGGAGCGGAAGCCAGCGTCGCCGAATCGATCAGCAACTTCGGGGGTGCGGCCCGCTTCGTCACGGCGCTACCCAAGCATGCCTTGGCCGACGCGACGATCGATTCGATCCGCGCCCTTGGCGTCGATACCCGTTACGTGTTGCGGACCGACGAAGGGCGGCTGGGTCTGTATTTCTTGGAAACCGGCGCCAATCAACGCCCCAGCAATGTGATTTACGACCGTGCCGATTCGGCGATCGCGATCACCCCGGCCCAGCGCTACGACTGGGACGGGATCTTTGACGGCGCCCAGTGGTTGCACTTGTCGGGGATCACGCCGGCACTCTCCGAGCGCGCCGCCGAGGCGACATTGATCGCGGCGCAAAAAGCCCAAGCCGTCGGTGCGACGGTGTCGATCGATCTCAACTTCCGCGGCAAACTGTGGAAATGGAACGCCCCCCAAACACCGCGCCAGTTGGCTCAGGCGACGATGCGAACGATCTTGCCTTTCGTCGACGTGGTGATCGCCAACGAAGAAGATTGCCACGATGTGCTCGGCATCCAAGCCGGCGAGACCAACGTCCACGCCGGGGCGTTGGACACGTCACGCTATCCCGACGTGGCGCGCCAGGTCGCGACGCAATTCCCCAACGTTTCCAAGGTCGCCATCACGCTCCGCGAAAGTCTCTCGGCGACACACAACAATTGGGGCGCGATGCTGTATGACACGGCATCCGATCAGCCCGTGTTCGCGCCGCTCGATGCGGAACACCACTACCAGCCCTATCAAATCAAAAACATCGTCGACCGGGTGGGCGGTGGCGATGCGTTCGCCGCGGGACTGATCTTTGCGCTGACGACACCTGACTTGAGCGAGTCGCAAACGGCGTTGAACTACGCCGTCGCCGCATCCTGTCTCAAGCATTCGATCAAAGGGGATTTTAACTACTCCACGCGAAACGAAGTCGAGGCCCTGATGGGTGGCTCTGCGTCGGGACGCGTGGTCCGATGAAACGGATAATTGGTCCAATGAAAAACGTACTCCTGATTCTATGTAGCCTGCCCCTGCTGTGCCTGTCCCAGACCGATTCGGCCCATGCGCAGCAGCGAGGCGTGATCAACAATGCGGAAAGCCCCCACGTCAAACTGAAAAGCATCGACATCGGCGATTGTCAGTGGACGTCAGGCTTCTGGGCCGACAAGTTCAAGCTGTGCGAAGAGGTGATGGTTCCGCACATGGGGATGCTGCTCAAGGGGGACCGCGGGCATGCGTACAACAACTTAAAAATCGCCGCGGGTCTCAAACAGGGCACACACCAAGGCATGCACTGGCACGATGGTGACTTCTACAAATGGATGGAAGCGGCCATGTATGTCTATGCCATCAACAAGGATCCGCAGATTCTGGAAGAACTGGATGAAATCATCGCGGTCATCGGGCAGGCCCAAGCAGACGATGGCTACTTGTCGACGCAAATCACCATCCCCGGACTCGAGCGGTTCTCCAATCGACAGTTTCACGAGCTGTACAACAGCGGGCATCTACTGACCAGCGCCTGCATTCACCATCGGGTCACCGGCAAGACCAACTTTTTGGACATTGCCGTCAAGCATGCCGACTATCTGTATGACCTGTTCGAGCCGCAACCGAAGGAACTAGCGCGGTTCGGATTCAATCAGACGCAAATCATGGGACTGGTCGAACTCTACCGCACCACGAAGGACAAGCGGCATCTGCAACTCGCCGAGATTTTCATCAACATGCGAGGAAAATCTCCGCCGGTGCCCGATGACACCGTGCGATACAAAATGGTCGGCGACATGGTTCAGGAACGCAAGCCGCTGCGGAAAGAAACCGAGGCAGTCGGCCATGCCGTGTTGGCGTTGTACTTTTATGCCGGTGCCGCCGATGTCGTCGCGGAAACGGGAGAACGGGCGTTGATCGATGCCCTCGATCGACTTTGGGACAACGTGGTCCACAAGAAAATGTACATCACCGGTGCGTGCGGCCAAACGCATCACGGTGCGTCCAGCCGCGTCGATTTTGTCCACGAGGCGTTCATCGGCGAATACATGATGCCCAATCTGACGGCCTACAACGAGACCTGTGCAAACCTTTGCAACGCGATGTTCAGCTTGCGCATGTTGGGGATTCACGGCCAATCGAAGTACGCCGATATCATGGAACTGGTGATGTTCAATAGCGGCCTGTCGGGGATCAGTGCCGACGGGACGCACTACATCTATTCCAACCCGCTCCGCGTGATCCACGGCGCCCGCGACTACTCGGCGCTGGTCACGGAAACCCCCGATCGCCAACCCTATCTCGAATGTTTCTGCTGCCCGCCGAATCTGGTCCGCACGGTGGCCCAGTTGTCCGGCTGGGCGTACAGCCTGTCGCCAGACGGTGTGGCGGTAAACCTGTATGGCGGCAATCGACTCGACACAACATTGCTGGATGGATCGACACTTAAACTGACCCAAGACACGCACTACCCGTGGGAGGGCGCGGTCAAACTCACGATCCAGTCATGCAAGCCAACACCGTTTGAAATCATGTTGCGGATTCCCGATTGGGC
>NZ_JBFHKV010000356.1:0-7475 GCF_041595215.1 Stieleria sp.
CACGACCGATCGCGCCGCGATAAAAGGTCGCCAGGTCGGCGATGTCATAGAGTGCGCTGGCACGCTTGGATTGCTCCGCATCGAGATCAAGTTTCGTCAACGCCTCGGCGGCGGGTTTCATCTGATCCCAATCGGCCGTTCGAATCAGCTCCTGGACCGCTTCGATCTTGGCCTGATTGGCGGCGACACGCTCCGCCGTCATGGCGGGCGTGGGATTCGGGGTCGCCGTGGGAGTAGGAGTGGAAGGCGTCGAGCCGGTCGCCGGCGGTTCGGGGGTCATCGGCGTCTCGGGAATCGACATCCCGACCGGCGGCATCATGTTCGCCGGCGTCGGACTGGTCTGCGTCGGACTGGTCTGCGTCGGACTGGTCGGCGTTGGACTGGTCGGCGTTGGTGTCGGACTGGTTGGTGGATCGACGTTGTTTGACTCGCTACCAGAATTCGTCGTCGCCGCGCTGTTGGGTTTGCGCAGCGAATCTGCGATCCCGCTGGCGGCCACCTCGCCGAGCACGCCATCGCGGTCGGCTGCGGTGGGAAGCGGTCGATCCGACTCGGGCCTCGGCTCGGCGACCACGACGCCGTTGTCTGCGGGCAGACCGTCCGGACGCAACGCGATCTGCCCACCCTGGGTCAGGAATTGCAGCAGGCCGATGATTGCCCCCAACATCACCAACACAAACACGCCGAACAGAAACAGTCCGGTCTTCTTGCGGCGACGTTTCTTTTTCGGTTTCGGCGGCGCCCACGGGATCGGCGCGTTTCCACTGGCCGGTTGACCGCCCGGTTGACTGGCGGTGGTGGGATCCGCAGCCGTTGCCGGTGTTCCCAGCGGTGGTGTGCCCAGCGCCGGCACGGCTGCCGTGGGCGCGTTGCCGCTGCGATCGGTCGCCGGAGTCGCCAAGCCGGGGGGCACCCCCAGCACCGCGGCGGCGCGAGTGGCGGGCGCGCCGTCGGTCGAAGATCCGGCAGCGGAGGTGGGCAGCGGTTTGGAACGGGGCAACAGTGACGCCAAGGGATCGTCCGGCTCGGCCGCAGTAGCAGACGCGGTGCCGGAGTCAGTGCTCGGCCCGGATTCGCGTGCGGTCTCGACCGCCACGCCCAGACTGGCGTCCAGTGCGCGACGTTGCTGTGGATCTTCCAACTGTTTTCGCGCCGCTTCGGCGAGCTTTGCCGCCTGTTTCCAGACCAGCGGATCGGCGGTCGGCTTGGATTGCTTCAATCCCTCGTAAACGCGTTGCATCGCCGCGGTGATTTTCGCCGGGTCCGATTCTCCGCTTTTCAAACCGAACACTTGATAGGCGTTGGGTTTGTCGGCCGACGTGCGAATCGGCAACAGGTCGGAAAGTTTCGATGCGGACATTTCTTCGAGGGCAAGCGGGGATCGGGCGTGTCGTCAGATCATTCTAGCCCGCTCGGGGCAAACTGGCATTGTCGAATTGCCAGATCCAAAATCCCCAGACAGACTAAATTGGGAACGAGTTCGTGCTGGGCTCGCATGTAGGGCGAGATCGTTGCTGCGTCCCCGCCGCTGAGCACGATCCGAAAGGCACCGTCTGCATCACCGTTTTCGTGTGCATGGCAGGATGGGGATAATCCCGCGTACTCCCGTGCCAGTCGTTCGACGCCTCCGACGACGGCCGCCAGCACGCCCAAACGTATCGCTTGCCGGGTGTTGGTCGCCGGAGCCATCGCCCCGGTCCCGTCGGGGGCGGTTTCCAGCGTCGCTTGCTGGAGTCCTTCGGTTCCCGTCACCAGTGCGGCATGTTGAAGCCGAATCCCCGGCAGGATCGCCCCACCGACAAACACCGGCGGAGCATCGGGAGATGGGCGGACGCAGTCGACCGTCACGGCCGAACCGGCGTCGACGACGACCAGCGGCGGATCGAAACGGTTGGATGCGGCATAGGCACTCAGCAGACGATCGATTCCGACTTTCTCCGGCGCGTCGACTCGAATTTGCAGCGGGACATCGTGGCTGGACAAGTGACGCCAATCCACTTGCCGCGGACCACCGGCGGTTGACGGTGCGGATTCCCAACAGCCGCAGACGGCATCATGCAACGGACGGCTGGCGGCGTGGTTGACCGTCGAAACCCGCCACGAAACTTCCGACCGGCCGGTCTGCTGCTGCACCCAGCGACAGACCTGTTTGTCCCATTGCGGCTGGTCCAATGGAAACGTCTGGTAACGCAACGCGTCGTCGGGGGCACTGGAATTCACTGCGCCGGCGAGCAGCTCGGAGGTGTTGGCCAGCGCGACTTTGATCGCTGAGTTGCCGACATCGATCGCAGCAATCGTCTCAGCCGGCGTCACGGCGCATCCTCATCCGAGGTGTCGACGACGGTATCAAAGTCTTTGGCTTGATGCTCATTGGAAAGCTGTGCGGTCGCACCCCGCAGGTGCGGCGGCACTTTTCGTTTTTCGGTCGCGAGCTGGGATTCCCGCAACACCGGAACGTCCTCGCCGGCTTCCAACTGCGCCTTGCGACGCTGTTGGACCCGCGTCATCACCGCTTCGGTAAACTCGTTCAAACCGGCTCCGGTCATGGCGCTGATCAGCAGCACGGGCCGGTCGGTTTCTTCGCGCAGCCGCTCGGCGACCTCGGCCGCCTGCGGCATCTCACTCTTGGTGACGACCAAGATTTCGTCGCGATCGGCAAGTGCCTGGTCGTACTGCGACAACTCGCTGCGGATGGCTCGGTAGTTGTCCAGCGGATCCGACTGGTCGGACGGTTCGGGTTCGACCAGATGGACCAGCAAGCCGGCGCGTTCGATGTGCTTGAGGAATTCATGTCCCAGGCCCAGGCCGTCGCTGGCCCCTTCGATCAGTCCCGGGATGTCGGCCAAGACAAAGGAACGTGCTTCATCGAGTTCGACGATGCCCAAGTTGGGATGTTTGGTGGTGAAGGGGTAGTCGGCGATTTCTGGGCGGGCACTCGTGATCCGGCTCAGCAGCGTGCTTTTCCCCGCATTGGGTTTGCCGATCAGGCCGACATCGGCGATCGAACGCAGTTCCAGGATGACGCTGCGGACTTCACCCTCTTCGCCACGCTGAAATTCTCGCGGCGCCTGATTGGTGCTGCTCTTGAAATGGGCGTTCCCCTTGCCGCCCTTGCCGCCGCGTGCGACGACGAACGAATCGCCGTGGTGTTTCAGGTCTTTGATGACAAAACCCTGCTCGGCGTCGATCACCAGGGTCCCCGGCGGAACGTACAGCGTCTGGTCCTCGGCCTTTCGCCCATGGCACATCGCCCCCTGGCCTTGCCGTCCGTTGCCCGCCCGAATGAACTTTCGATTGGCAAACGCGGCCAGCGAATTGACCCCCAACCTGGCTTCCAGAATCAGGCTGGCGCCGTGCCCGCCGTTGCCACCGTCGGGGCCCCCGCGCGGAATGTATTTTTCGCGGCGCATGCTGGAGCATCCGTCCCCGCCCTTTCCGGCGTGAAGTTCAATTTGGACGCGGTCGACGAACATCGTTGTGATTAGCGAGAGTGGGAAATAGAATCCATCACTCTAACATGGCGGGGCCGCGCATCGCAGTGACCCCACAGCGGTTTTCGACGATTTCAAAGTGGTGCAGCAGATGTCCGGCGGTGAGCCAAGCGACGGCACGCACGCTCACCCGGTGGCCGGCGACCGTTCCCGAGCCGTCCCAAGCGCGGGGGGAAAGCCGCTGCAGCAGCCCCAGATTCGCTTTTCTCAGATCGCCCAACTCGGCGGCCAGGCAAGAGAAATTGCCCAATCCGAACCGGCTGGCGGCGGAGACGTTTTCGTCCCAATTGGGTAACGTGGGCCCGCTGCCGTCGGCCAAACACATCATCCGATAGCCGAACATTCGCTCAGCGTTGGCGCAATGCTCAAACACTTGCCGGATCGTCCACTGGTAAGGGGCGTGGATCCGGTCGACCTGTTCGGTGCTGATGCTGCTGGCCAAGTCGCAGATCCAATGCAGTTGGTGTCGCAGAATCTTGATCGCGCAGTCCCCTTTGACGCGGGCAATCAATTGACCGTGATACTCACTGTCAAATTCCTCGGATTCCGGACGGCGACTTGCAAGACGATTCATGGGGCGGTGTTTCCGTGCGAGGGAGGGTCGAGCAATTGTTGCAGGGCAATCGCGGTCGACGCAATCGCCTCTCCGTCGATCGTATGCGGCCCAAAGAAGGGGTGGAATTCGAGGTCGACGTCGGCCGCGACAAGCAGATCGCGCAGTCGTTCGGCGGACGGGAACGGCAGGATCGGGTCCTGGGTTCCGTGCGACTGGTAGACACGGGTCTTCTGTAGACGCGACAACGATTCGGTCCAACCACTCTGACAGATCACCGACCCGGAGAATTGGATCAACAATTCGGGTGCCGGAATCGGGCCGCGAAGGGCCGTGTCCATCGCCAACATGGCACCTTGCGAAAATCCTCCCAGTGCGAACCGGATCGCGTCGACATCACAGCCCCGTTGCTCGGCCAGTTCTTCGCGGGCGGCGTTGACCAACTGCGACAGTGCCCTGCGAGACTCCTCCAAACCCGGTGGGGTTTCGTGGTGCAGCTCATCAAATTGCTGCGCTTGGATCGCGTCCATCATGCGAGCCATGTTCAGCATCCACCAGGCGCGTCCCGATGGCAGCCCCAGTTCGTCCAGGCTGTGCGGGGCGATCGGGAAAATGAAGCGAAACTTTTCGGCGGATTCCCCGAGCGTCTCGGCCCACTCGCCGGCGATTCCGACCAGGTCGCTGCCGGGAGCGCCGTAGCCGTGGCAAAGGATGACCAGTGCCGCAGGCGTTTGAGCCTGGCCGGCGTCGATCACGTAGCTGTCCAGTGACCCGTAGCGTTTTTTCCGTGGTTGGTTCATGAAGCGTTTGTCGGCGAGCAGTTCCAGTGGACGCCCGAGAGTCTAACGCTCCGACCGGCCGGCGAGTAGCTACTCGATCGGCCCATCCGATTTCAACGAATGGTAGCTGGCGATCGTCAGCTTGTCCGCCTCGGTTTTACCGCTGGTCCAAATCACGCTGCCGCCGCCGCTGGGCACGTCAAAACCATTGTTGACGTATTGATCGCCGTTGGCATCGTACAACGCTTGCACCGACCCGTCGGCCATCAAGCAGTTGGCGATGCCGTTGTGCAACGGCATGATCCCGCGATAGTCCTGGCGGGTGTAAAAGTTCAGCTGCTTGTACCATCCGGCGGTCCCGACGCGGGATTCACCTGCCGAAAAGGCGGGCGTCTTCAGGTAGTTCGGATTCGGCGTCTCGGGGACGCCGTCGCCGTCCAAATCCATTTGCAAGGTGCTGCCGATCGGGCCTCCCACAATCGGTGTGGTGTACAGGCTTCCCGCCGGCAGCCGGTCGCCGATCGATGCGCTCAGGTAACCCGAGGGCGTGGCATCGCAGAGCAGGGGGACCGTCGACAGGGGAGCCCGAGAACCGTCCAGGTATTGCGTTTCCAGTGGCCCTTCGGTCACGTTTCTGCCACGCGGGTCCATGTCGGGGCACGCGGGATTGACCCGCGCAAGGTTCCCGTCGGGGCCCAGATTGAATTCCGTCCGCAACATGAACCAGGACGCGGCGTAGTTGGTGTTGTAGCCCTCGTCGATCATTTTTTTCTTGACCAGCGCGGTGCGTTCGGGCGTCTTGGGTGGAATCGCCTCGTTCGCGATTTTTCGCGCGATGTTAGAAACCACCACCCCGGACGAATCGGTGTACGGTTCGCTGCCCAGACGCTCGGAATCCTGGAAACAAGAGTTGGCGACGAAATTCGACAACGGCAACGCGACCATCTCCTCGACGGCTTTGCTGCTCCGCGCCGAATTGCTCGGGCACAGCATCTCACCGGGCAGAATGCCCCGCGTCACCAAGTCGGAAACCCAGCCCACCTCCGTCGGCACGCCGTCACGTTTGAAGTCGAAGCTCCCCGAGCAGAACGCGCCGCTGGGCGTTTGCGTGCTGCGGGAAATCAGCCCGATTCCGAATTGACGCAAATTGGATTGGCACGCGGCCGAGCGCGCCGCCTCACGCGCCTTGCTGAGCGCGGGCATCGCCATCGACGCCAACAGCCCGATGATGGCGATCACGACCAGCAGTTCGATCAGGGTGAAACCAACTCGCGACGTTGAACGTCCCACCTGTTGGGCTCTCATGGATCCCGCCTTGTAATTCAATGTGTTCTGACAGAGTAAAACCTATCGGAGAAAGTGGATGCTCGATTCAGTCACGACAATGCCAAAACGGTTCTCTCATGGCTTCTTCACAGCTCCTTCACGCTTCCCTCTCTTGAACTTCTCGGCACGACTGCAGGCCGACTGCGAAACGGACGTGCGGCGCTGTTCTGGCAATTGGGTTCAAAAAATGGGTTGGTCAAAAAATCAAGCAAGAAAACAATGGTTCCCCACGTTCTTCCGACGCTCCAACTTCCATTTTTTGACCAACAAATCTTTTGACCCACCTTCCACTGACGAAGACTGACTCGATCTGTCTTTCCAACGCCAATTTCAAGACCATCAAACTCGGCGAATGAAACTGCTAGACTGCTTGCGTCATGACACAAATCGAGAACAAAAACGAGATTGCGGCTCAGTGGCGTCTCAGTCGCACCCAGCTCGAATCCATTCAGCTCAGCCGGCTCAACGCGTTGTTGCGCGTCGCCATTGAAACCCCCTTCTATCGCGACCGCTTTGGCTCGCTCCAGCTCCCGCTGCGATCGCTTGACCAACTGTCCGAGCTGCCGTTGTTGAACAAGTCCGACCTGGTCGCACCGTCGCCTGGCGATCCCGGTCGAGTGTTTTGCATGCCGCGCGAGTCCTATTCGCGGTTTCATCAAACCAGTGGTACCAGCGGCCACCCGATGCCGGTGCTCGATACACAGCAGGATTGGCAATGGTGGCTGGATTGTTGGCAACACGTTTTGCATGCCGCCGACGTTCGCGGCAGCGACGTCGCCATGATGGCGTTTTCCTTCGGACCGTTCATCGGGTTTTGGACCGCCAGCGACGCATTGGTCCGCGCCGGAGCGTTGGTGATTCCCGGCGGCGGCATGTCCAGCGAAACGCGTCTTCAGATGATTCTCGAACAACGTTGCACGGTCGTCTGCTGCACCCCGACCTATGCGTTGCATCTGATCGCCGTTGCCGAAAAACTGTCCATCGATTTGACGCAGTCGTCCGTTTCGCGATTGATCGTTGCCGGAGAACCGGGCGGCAGCGCCCCGGCGATTCGCTCGCGGATCCAGGCAGGCTGGAACGCAACGGTGATCGACCACAGCGGTGCGAGCGAAATCGGTGCCTGGGGATTCGGAAGCCACGACGGCACCGGACTGCACGTGATCGAGACCGAATTCATTGCCCAGCGACTGTGTTTCGACGATGCCTATCCCAACGGACGCCCTGCCGGCGAAGGCGAGGAGGCGGAACTCGTGCTGACCGGACTGGGACGATACGGCGGTCCGGCCATCCGCTATCGAACCGGCGATATCGTGCGGGGCTACCAGC
>NZ_JBFHKV010000357.1:0-7473 GCF_041595215.1 Stieleria sp.
CCTCAACCGCTGCTCCGCGTCTGCACCGCGTTGCTGCAGGCCGAGCTGAACATCATCCAAACGTATCCACTGATCGTCCGACCGCTGGGCAAGCCGGCAGTGGCGATCATGGTGGAAAACATCGAAATGGCGATGGAGACATTGATCGAGAAAGGATTCACGATCATCACCGAAGGTGACTTGGACGACAATCCGACCATCGATCAATAGCGAACTGCACAGCCAATCGCCGATCGCACTGGCGATCGCAAACGCTGCTGTGGCAGTCGGGGTGACCGGGAGCCTAATCGCGTGGCGGTTTGACGTCTTTGGTCGCGGCGGCACTTGTCTGTGACGAGCGTCGATTTTCACGTTGGATCGCGTCGTAGACTTCTTGTCGGTGAACCGGGATCGACTGTGGGGCTTCGATACCTAAGCGAACTTTATCGCCGCGGATATCGACAATCGTGACAACGACATCGTCGCCAATCATGATGCTTTCGTCGCGGTGTCGGGATAGGACCAGCATATTGGCCTCGACATCATTGAATTCTAAAGGAAACAGAAGGAGGTTACATCAACGATTAAACCACCCGAGTCGGCAGGCTCCCCGACGCGATCGAATCGCGGTGGAGAAAGGTTTCCATGGACTGGAAAGGGTGATTCAAGATCAGCAGACCCCGTCGCGTCCTGCGTACGTGCCTCCTGACAACCTGTTCATCGGCGCAGCGGTCCCGGCATTTGACAACGTTCTGCGGAAGTCGGCGCATGCCGGTCATGCCGATTCATCGCGCCTGCCGGGTTGGAACGAAATTCCCAATGTGATGGGCGTTCGTCGGCCCCGCGAGACCCTCAAGATCCGCCGACGGTCGGTCAGGATCGACAACGATGGCGGCGTCACACAGCGAGCTGGCGTTACGCCGCGCGGTTGATCTGCCCGATCAGGCTCGACGACGTTGCCGCCGCAACCGCATCGGCCGCCGTGGACGGGGCGTCGGTCAACGGCACCACCAGACTTTCCGACTGCAACGACGAGACGCCTTGCTGCAACGGATAGTCGTTGTCTGTGATCACCTGACAACCCAGCCGTCGGCTGAGATTCAACAGAATGGGCGAGCGTAGATTCGTCGTCAGCTTTCCACTGTGCCCCGAAACCGTCGTCAAGACGTACAGCTCTGTGCCCGGTCGCATGTGCAATCCGGCCAGTTCCCGACGTGAAACCTGAACGCGATAGTCCGGAAAGAACGCCCGGGGGCTGATCAGCGGTAGTGCCCGATCTCCACGTGACGCCGATTGCAACCACGCCACGGCCGGATTCTCCGAATCAGGAAGCAGCGCCCAATCGCGCAGCGTTTCCATCCCGATCAGTCCTGCGGGAAAGAGTAGAAGCTGGTCTTGATCGACAGTAATGTTGCCAAAACGCTGAGTTTCGATCCGCATCGGAATGGCTCGGTGGCGCTAGAGAGATTGGGTGTGCCTACACTATCGTTATCGGCGGAGTCCCTTTCGAAATCGACAAAATCAGACAAGAACTCCAAATCGGTGCCAGCCGGGCACCAAAGCCAAGGTTATCCCGCAGAGTGTTTCATGATCCTCATCGGCACGATGAACCTGACGCGGACACGCGAGACGGGGCAGTTCTACTGCCCCACGTGTCGCTGCGCCCAAGAGTATCGTTTGCGGTCCCGGCGGCCGTTTCTGACGCTGTACTTCATTCCCGTCGTGCCGATCGGTGCCGCCGAATGGTTTGTCGATTGCCGCGGCTGTCGCGACAAGTGGGATCCGACCGTGCTGCAGATGGACCAGCGTGAACACGAACAGGTTCAGGCCGAACAGTTCCAACGCGAAGCACTCCGCAGCGCCGTGCTCGTCGTCTTGGCCGACGACCAGATCAGCGACACCGAGGTCAACGTGCTTCAGCAGATCGCCCAACAACTGCTCGGCCGGATGGTCGACCGAGAGGAATTGGGTGAACTGTGCTCGATCGCACAGCAGAACAAGATTCGCGCGGCCAACTACGTGATGACGGTTTCCCGACGTTGGAGCGAAACGCAAAAGTCCGAGGCGCTTCAGGCGATGTTCTTGGCCGCGACCGCAGAAGGTAAGATGGACGGGGCACAACTTCAGGTCATGACCCAGATGCGCGACATCCTGGAATTGACCGAACAAGAATACCAATCGGCGATCGAAGCCGCTTTACAAAGAGAACTGGTTGAATGAACGCTCTCGTTTCTCCGCGGATCACCCGCGGCACCGGCCACCGGCGGTCTTTGATTCACGCCGTGGCGGCCACGACTCTGCTGTCGTGCCTGGGGTGTCCGGCATCGAAACGAAACGATCTCGATTACTCCTATGACGTCGAACAGTACGTCGTGCTGCCCGATCTGGAACAGATCGATGGTCAACCGCTGGTTCAATTTGAAAGTGTGTTCTGGGAGCCCGACGACACCACGTCGCTGCGGAAACTGATTGTCGAGGACCAGATCGCGGCGGGACGCAGTGTGCTGGAAATCGGTACCGGCACCGGCTTGTTGTCGCTGTTGTGCCTGGCCAACGGAGCCCAGAAGGTGGTGGCGACCGACATCAACCCGGCGGCAGTCGCCAACGCCCGCTACAATGTGGCGATGCATCAATTGGACGAATCGTTCGACGTCCGCCAGGTTTCGCCGTCGGATCCGAGTGCCTTTGCGGTCCTGGAACCGGACGAACGGTTTGATTTAATTGTGTCCAATCCGCCGTGGGAGGACGGTAAGGTCGCTGCACCGTCCGATCATGCCTTTTACGACCCCGATTTTGCATTGATGGATTCGCTGCTGGCCGGGTTGCCAAAGCATCTCAACCCGGGCGGACGTTGTCTTTTGGCATACGGGCATGCTCCCGCAATCACGCGTCTGTTATCCGAGGCTGATGCGTTAGGATACCAAACCAAGGTGCTCGATGACCGAGATGTCGATCAGTTGCCGCTGAATTTTCTACCGGGCATGTTGATCGAAGTGCGTTTGGGGCGTAATCAAATCCCCAAAGTTGACGCTAGCAGTGGTGAACCACCTGCAACGGATCCCCGTTAGCGGGTTGCCGCAAAAAGCTTGCGATCAACGGCTCACAGCCATTACCATGGTGTGAGCGGCGGATCAAAAGTGTTGTCATTTGTTGTCCGTGAACACTCTCGCAAGAGGGTGACCGCTTTCTTCGAACGTAACGCGAGTCGGAATCGCCCATGATCCACTACACCTGTGATCGCTGCAAACGCACGATCGATCCGGAAACGGAACCAAGGTTTGTCGTCGAGATCGATGTTCGTATGGCCAATGTGGTTGAGCCAAACAGTGACCAGGGAGACGACCTGGATCAACTCGCTGAACTGCACGATCAGTTGCAGCGAGAACTCAATGCCGAAATCGGCATGTGTCTGCACGACACGCTCGACGAAATCGACGACGTCCTGTGCGGAAGGGATCTCGACGATGGTCCCGAGCAATATGACCTTTGCGAACAATGCTACGAAGCATTCGCCAGCAACCCGCTCGGTCGCGAAACCACCGTCGGCTACGGCTTCAGCAACAACTGAAGCAATCTTAGGACAACGCCGGCATCCATCCATTGTTGTAGTGGAACAGCACGTAAACAATCGCGCCGGCGACCTGCAACAACATGATCAAACCCCCGATCTTCAAGAACGTTCCCCAGCCGACGTGCACACCGGCTTCTTTCTTGAGTGCGTAGATCGCGATCACGCAGGAGATCGATCCGATCGGTGTTCCGTTGCCGCCCAGGTTGCAGCAAATGATCAGGGTCCACCACAACGGTTCGATCGGCACCGTGCCATCGGCCGCGATGTCCTTGACGATCGGAATCAGCGTCGCGGCGACCGGGATGTTGTCGACGATGCTGCTGGCAACCGCCGAGAAAACGCCCAGCAGCGGAACCAATAGCGTTAACTCGTTCCCCGACAACTCGATCACTTGCTCGGCCACCCATGCCAACGCGCCGGTTTGTTTCACACAACCGATGATGATGAACAGACCCATGAAAAACAAAATCACGGTCCAGTTCACCTTGCCGATCGCATCTTCGACACCCTTGCCCGCAAACAGCAGCGCCGCGGTCGCGCCCACCATCGCAATGAAATCCATTCCCACGCCCATCTGCTGCGCAAACACAAATCCGATCACGGTCAACGTGAGGATCGTGCCGCTGCGTAGCAGCACGCGGTTGTCTTCGACCATCGCCCAGGGATCAAACGTCTCGATCTGAGCACGCAGCGCTTCCTGTTGCTCCTCGGTTTGCTTCCATGGCAAGTCATTGCGAAAGAAAAATCGCAGTGCCGCGATCGCGATCACCAATGAAACGACCGCGTACGGCAAGCTGACTTGCAAGAAATGGGCATACGGGATTCCCGCCGCCGTACCGATCATGATGTTCGGCAGCCCGCTGGCAAACGTGGCGATCGCGCCACTGTTGGCACAGATCGCCACACTCAGCAAGAACGGCATCGGCTTGTAATTCAGCGAGCGACAGATCACCAGCACCAACGACGAAAGGATCAACATCGCGGGAACAATCGTCAGCACCGCGACGAACACGAACGTGACCAGGCACAACGTCAGATACAGCTTGGACGCCGACCCGCCGGTGAAGCGGACAATCCACATCGACAGAAAATGAAACAGGCCACTCTTGCCGACCACATCGACCAGGATTCCGGTGCCGATGATCACGCCAAAAATATTCAGGTCTTCCTTCAGGAACTCATACAGCTTCGGGTACTCGAATAGACCCAACGCCAAACCGAGCACCACCAACACCGCCGCACCGCACAGCGCCGCGACCGTTTTGTGAAATCGCTCGATCGCAACGCCCACGTAGGTGGCGCACATGACGGCGGCAAACAGCAGCATCACGCCGGCGGAGGCGGGTTCGATCGGAGCTTCCTCCACCGAACTGGCAAGCAATGGAGAACCGGTAAACAAGGTGTCAATCAAAATCATTCGAAGACCTGCGACGCAGAAACGGATTTGATTTGCATACCGTACCACCGAACCGCCAAAACACGCTACCTGGGAACCGTGGACCAGATTGCCACTTCGCCGCCAATGCAAGCGGTAGGGCGCGAGCCCTCCGGTCTTTCACGGTCAAACCGGACGGCTCGCGCCGTTCCGCTAACTCCTGTCGTGCCAATGCCAGCGGCAGGACGCGAGCCCTCCGGTCTTCAGCGCCCCTGCCACGCCACTCGCGAGTGGTTAAAAACACACGCCTTCGCCGATCCAGCGCCCCGTCGTTTCGCTTGGCCGCGACCCGGCACCGCCGCTACAATCAATTCCGTCCCCGCAAACCGGCAACCGTTCCCGCAGAGCACGTCTCGATGAGCACCGCACCACGCTACATCCCCCATTACACGCTGGAAGACTACGCCCGCTGGGAAGGCGACTGGGAGCTGATCGACGGCGTCGCCATCTCGATGGGGCCGTCACCGTTCGGCCCGCACGAACGCGTCATCTCCCGGTTGTCACGAATGATCGGAAACCAAATCGACCAGCATCAATGCCCCTGCGAGGTGTACACCAATCTGGACTGGATCATCGGCGACGACACCGTGATCCGCCCGGACCTGATGGTCATTTGTGGCGACCAGCCTGAAAAACACCTCCAGCGGCCGCCGGAGCTCGTCGTGGAGGTGCTCTCGGACTCCACCCGCGGCCGAGACCTGACGGCAAAACGCACGCTGTGCCGTGAGAACGATGTCCCGCATTATCTGATCATCGACCCGGCCGAAAAAACGATCGAGCACGTGACGGCCGCCGGCAGCGATCACCCGCCACTCGACGCCACGCTCCACCTCATGCTCGCCACCGCAAACTGCAAGTTGACAATCGATCCCCAGTCCCTCTTCGACTGAAGCCAATTCGCCCAACATTCCGTCTGGCATTACCCTGCCTCGCATCACCCTGCCTCGCATCATTCTACCCCGTACCATCCTGCCCCGTATCATTCTGCCCCGTATCATTTTGCCCCGTATCATTTTGCCTCATCTCGCTACGACGTGACACACCCGCGTAGGTGTCAAGCGGTGCTATGCATCGTCATCATCGTCAGCGTTCAGCTCGTCCGGCGAAAGGAGAAAGACATCCGCCCAGCCGGATTCCCGGATCAACCGTTGGGCAGGAATTCCCGTATAGGGAACACGAATGACCGAACGGATTGCCTCGGACGTGTGATCATGGGATCGTGAGATCGCTGCGGCACGAAGGGACTGGCCCATTTCACTCCGATGGCGTTTCATCTCTGGCCCAAGCCCGAGTGCTTCGAGGTGCGGCATCCAGCGATTGTCCAGCATCGGTGTCGATTTTCGCAGTTCGCCCCTCGCGTATTGGCGGACTCGATACAGTTCGCGTTTGACTTGCCAGACTCCGCGGTGCGGCATCCATGCGGCGATCAATTGGGCACTAAAGTACGCCAGGATGCTGACGGCCGATCCGATCCAGGCTTGGGCAGCATACGGTCGATTGACAGCCAGATGCATCGCCGCATAGACGGTCGCCAGCACGATCAGATGCAGCAACAGACCACGTCGAGCGACTCCGACGTGCCACCAACGTTTCGGCCACCCCAGCGTCAGCATCAGTGCCAAGAAGTTGACGACGACCACCACGATCAACTCGTCATCGCGCTGCAGACCGTTCAGTTGCAGAGAACCGCCCCATAACCCAATCGCGATTGGCACAAGCGCGATCCGCGGAAGACGCGAGGCGTCTTGGTTGGACGTCGATTCCGCGATCAAATTCCGCCAATATTGACTGACATCGACTCCCGATGCACACGCTCGGTTTCGAATGGCTTCACTGGTCGTCGTGTCGTCTTCACCAAAGATCCACTTGGCGAATGCTTGTTCGACCCGTGGCAGCGACGCGAGTGGGACGAGTAGACGCAACTGCAGCTCGTCGGTCTCTTTCCCTTCGTGATTCAGTACCGGTTCGATCGAAAGTTTTCCTTCGCTCTCCAGCCGCGCCAACAGATCTTGCAATGAGAACGGCGGCGCTGATGATTGGAAATAGGTGTGAACCTCTTCGGGAGTGAGCGGGCGAAGCCGCTCGGCGACGGCGGAGGCATCGAACCGTTTGCCCGCTGTCAATGCTTCCAAGATCAGGCACACCACAAAGAGAATTGGCCCCAAGACCAAGACGGCCATCACCGATTTCAGACGCGTTTCATGTTGCGGTTCGCTGGTGGCCGCAGGTCGTCCGGCGGGCAGGTACTCAAACAGTCGCCGGACACGGTATTCGATCTCGGGGGTCACGCGCGCCAGTTCCGCCGTCGAATCCACCTCGCGCCATGCCGTATCGAAGCGAAGGTTGTAGTTCAGCTCAAACGCCGTATCGCGATTCTCGTCGCGTTCGGGAAACAGGACGGAGTGATCCAGGCGATACCGACGATCGGGAGCCGGCCAGGCCGCTTTGGCGTCGGCGACGATGGACTTCCATCGACGCCACGGGCTGC
>NZ_JBFHKV010000358.1:0-7417 GCF_041595215.1 Stieleria sp.
ATGCGAGTGGGGTCGAGCGCAGCGAGGGGAGGATATCCGCTGCCCCACATCCACCGACGTCCTTCGCTTCTCGCTTATGCCCAGTCCTGACCCCAAACTGCTCGGCGTCGTCCTTTGCGGCGGGGCCTCCAAACGCATGGGCCGCGACAAGGCGGCGTTGACGACCCGGCAAGGGCAGTCGTTTCTCGACCATGCCGGCCGCCGTCTGCAAGAACACTGCGGCACCGTTTGCGTTTCCTCTTCGCTACAGCGCGAAGCCGACTTCCACCGCATCCCCGACCCGCCTGAATCTCACGGCCCGATTTCCGGCATCCATGCCTCGCTGTCCTACGCGCGCGATCATGGCTTTGACGCTTGCGTCTTCACTCCGGTCGACACGCCCGCGCTCACTTCCCGCGACCTTCAAACGTTGATCGATGCCTTTGCCGGCCATCGCGATCAAGTCGTGTGCGCCGTTTCGGATCAAACGCCCGAACACATTGAACCATTGATCGCGATTTATCCTGTCACACTTGTCGACATCATCGGCACGTCGATCGATGCGGGACAATACAGCCCACGACGATTGCTGCGATCACTACCGATCACCACCGTCCCACTCTCGGCGGCATCTTGCCGCAACATCAATACGCCTTCGGATCTCGACCTCCATCCACCCAAGCCATGAAACAACCCTTTCAATACTCCGACCCGGACGCGGCGATCGCGGCCTTGGCCGAGCGACTGTCGGTCGTTGGTGAAACCGAACCCGTCAACGAACCCGTCGGGCGGATCATCGCGGAACCCATCGTGGCCGATCGCGATAGTCCGGCGGCAGATGTCTCGGCGATGGACGGCTACGCGGTCCGGATGTCCGACCTGCAATCCGACTCGGTTGTTCCGGTCAGCGGTATCAGTCAAGCGGGAGCCGCACCTCCGGCGATGGAAGCCGGCCACGTCGTACGGATCTTTACCGGCGCGATCATTCCCGACGGTTGCCAGGCCGTGGTCAAACGCGAAGACACCGAGGAACTTGAGGCATCGATTCGCTTCCTGCCGGCGGCGATCGAATCGACGGTCCCCGGAAGCCACATTCGACGCCGCGGTGAAAACGCACCGGTCGGCTCGAACGTCTTGGACATCGGGACCGAAGTCACACCGGCCGTCGTCGCAGCACTGGCCAATTTTGGCCGCACCACGCCGGTCTGTTACCGCCGCGTCAAAGTCGCCGTGCTGACGACCGGTGACGAAGTCGTCGATCCTGCGACGCCGGCACTGGAACCTTGGCAATTACGAAACAGCAATCGCTCCGCCGTCCAAGCGATGCTTTGCCAGTACCCGTCGGCGATCTTGGAAATCGTCGAACACGTCAAAGACGATCGTGATTCGCTGCAGCAATCACTCGACGCCGCGATTGCCGCCTGCGACGTGGTGGTCCTGACCGGCGGCGTTTCGATGGGCGACTACGACTACGTGCCCGACACGATCGAGCATCTTGGTGCCGAGATCGTCTTTCACGGTTTGCCGATTCGCCCCGGCAAACCGATCTTGGGAGCGGCGACGAAGGACGGAAAACTTGTGCTCGGGCTACCCGGCAATCCGGTCAGCGCCACGATCAACTGCCATCGCTTCTTGATGCCCTTGCTGCGCCGTATCGCCGGCAAGCCATCATGGCCGGACAAGCCATCGATGGTGACACTATCCGATCCTCCGCAAAAAGCGATCCCGCTGCACACGATGTTGCTGGTACGGATGACGGACACTGGTGCTGCCGAACTCGTTCCCGCCAAGGGATCCGGCGACCTCGTCGCGCTCGGTCGCAGCGACGGCTACGTCGCCGTCCCGCCGATGGCCACCACGACCGGCCCCTGGCCGCTGTTTCGTTGGTGACTCCATCGACGCTTTCAAAAAGATCGACCGGCCCGGGGTGGCGAAAACGGACACAACGGGTGCTGACGTTGGCCGACCGGGCGTCCTGCCCCGGTGGGTCGGATTCATTCCGCATCCATTACACGACGTAATCTCTAAGCGCCTCGCGAACCGTTGATCGAGCAACATTGTTGACTCGCCCAACCGGAACCCGTAAGGTCGGTTGGTTCGTGACATTCCGCGGTCCGTCCCGGGATTATCAGTTTTTTACCCCGGTTGAACCACCGATAAATTAGTTGTTCACGCTGCTGACCGACGTCTGGCGACATTGCCGATTTCTCTTTCGTGTGATTAGCCTGTTTCGTGGTCCCCTCTCTTCCGCGGTTCCCAGCGTTGTCCAACGCCTGACATCCCGACTGCGATTGGTGCGCTCGAATTGTGCTCACCGAATTTCATCAGACCTCTGTTTCGTGTGATTCGCTCTTGATGTCACGGTTTGAAGTGTACGCTGATGTAGCTGCTTGAAGGACCTCACGCAAAGTCGCCAAGCCGCAAAGATTTGAACCCGCCCCTTTGCGGCTTGGCGTCTTTGCGTGACTCTTGTCTCACTTGGTGCGCGGTCGACTCGGTCGAATGAAGACAAACCGACGCCGGTCGAATACAACGCTGACAACCAACGTCTGACGCGCCGACTACTGATTGCGTGACTCGATTTCCCATGGCGATTCCGGTCGAGTACATTGGCAATTAGCGTCGATAGCTCAAACTGTCGTCGTGGCCGATCCGCGTGAACCAAGTGGTGCACCGCAGTCGGCGAGTCGAGTTTGTCTTTGAGTTCCGGTCCATCGCGCCGACGCGGTGACCACTGCCGTTCCCCGAAAGACTGAATGCTTGCGCCACTCGTCCTACCCTTTCAGATTACGGTCACCGCCTTCGCGGTTCTTTGGTGCGTTGGTGCATTGACACTTCGGAAACCAAGGCGGATTGCTTGGCTTTCACTTGCCGCCGTACTCCTCTTCATTCCATCCTGCGCCGGCGTGATGGCAATTGTCGACTTACAACGTTACGGACGATTCGACTATGCCACCGCGTCAGAAATTCCAGACGATGGATACATTGAACTTCCGGCAACTGCCACGGACATTACGCTGTACCGCAATGGCGCTGGGCACTGGGCAAAGTTTGCAATCGACTTACCCTCGTTGCGCTCATGGATCTACGAACGTCGGTCGTTACGGCCAGACTTGAATCGACACCATGACGACGATGAATGGTTGTCCAAGGCCTCCGAACACCAACGGCCTGATAGGCTTGAACTGAACCAGCAGATTTTCGGCGACCGTTTTCCGGAGACTGGATGGACTTACGACCCATCAATGCTGCAGGTGCAGGTCAGCCGCTCTGACCGAGGTGGCGGTTATACTGTGTGGCACGTACCGTCTACTGGTGAGACTTACATCAGCGCTGGCTACTGGTAAGGCGACGAACCAAGCGATGCAACCGAGCGGCGAAGTCGGGCGTTTCGAAGTGGAAGATCGACTGTCGCCGCCGGTTGATCGTAGACGTTGAACTTAATCGAATTGCTTTCAGCATCGACGGACGATCTGCGGTGACGATGGGGCAGCGTTGCGTGGGACTCCGGGCCGGAAGGCTGACGCCGGCTTCTTGAATGCTCTGGCCGCAGGTCGTCAGCGTTTCGATGCGGTCGCCGTCTTGATCTCTTGTGGCCCATCGTGTGATCCGCAGGCGCATGACTCCCCCGCGACTCGCGTCGTGTGGTCGTACGTGTTTTTCTTTTATTGAAAGACAAAACCGACCGAACGCACGACGCGCCGATCTTTGGGAGTCGAGCGCCTGCGGAGATTGGAAGTGCACCCATGAGATCAAGACGCCGTTGCCTGCTTAACGCTGATGAACTTCGGCCAGGAAATTCGGGAAGCGGACGATGTGGAGAAGGGGCTGTCCAGTCGACGTGCTATGATGCCCTGTGCCGCCTCCGCGCTTGACCTCCGTTGGCATCCTTGCCAACGCCCGACGATTGCCCGCCGGACGCTGTTCCCGCCATCCAACACGAGTTTGTCTGCGACGAAAACGGTGGCACCCTCTGCCAAGATCCGTTCTGATCGAGTCCCATCGATGGCCCCCGTGAAGGCCGACAAAGTTCTGCCGCACGATGGATCCGCGTTCCTCTGGATGTGCGGATAGATCGCAATTCGTTCACGCTGCCAGTGAACGCCAGTTGCGCCGCAGCAAATCCATTCGTGTCATGCGTGCTATTCGTGGACCATCTCTTCTCCACTGGTTCCGTGAATGCCAACGCCTGACATCCCGACTGCGATTAGTGCACTCGAATTGCGCCCACCGGAATTCATCCGACCGCTGTTTCCTAGGATTCGCTCCTGATGTCGCGGCTCGACAGGTGCGCTGACGTACTTGCTGGAAGGAGCTCACGCAAAGTCGCAAAGCCGCAAAGATTAGAACCCGCTCCTTTGCGGCTTGGCGTCTTTGCGTGATTCTTGTCTCTCCTGGTGTGCGGCAGTCTCGACCGAATGTGACAAACCAACGCCTATCGATTCCAACGCTGGCAGCCGACGCCCGGAATGCCGGCCGCAAATTGGGACTCTCGATTTCCCACGGCGTTTCGGATGGAGTACATTGGTCATCAGCGGCGACGGCGCTGGCTGTCGTCGTGGCCGGATGCGCGAACCATCCGCCCGCACACGCAGCCACGGAGTCGGCGTCCATCGAAAACATAATGTCGTTCGCCGTGCCGCGGTGAACGGCGGACGTTCGCCACGTAGTTGAACTTCGACCAGCGCGATGATCAAACGACTTCTACGGTTTCGTCTCCGATTTCTGCTGTTAGTCGTTGTGCTTTGCTCCTTGCTCTTCACCTATGTTTCATACTTGTACAAACTGGAGCAACGCGAATTTGCCGCTATTGATTCCCTTTTGGCATCGGGCGCGTCTGAGAATGTTACCTACACGCTCGATAGCACCATTTCATTCTCATTGCTTCGAAACACGATCCGAAAGACGGGCTTGAGAGAGCCGTTCTGCGTCCGGACCTTAGTTTTACGAACCGGCGCATTCGCGGATTCAAACATCGACGACATTCTAACTTTGACGCATCTAACCAAACTTGCCATTGTTGATGGCGGGTTCACCGATGAGGGGATTTCTCGTATTTCAACTCTGGATTCACTTGAGACTTTCAAAGTTCACAAATCGGAAACACAGGATGATGACACGATTGCCGACCTAGACACCCCCTTTGGCGGGTCATTGTTTGGAAATGACAGGGACACGGATCCCTTTGGTCATAGATACTCTCCCGATGATGATCCGTTTGCGTCGAGTAGTTCCATCGTTGGTAATTGAGCGAAAGCGTATCCGGCGTAACCATGGGAATCGGGATTGAGGTCCGGATCACTCCGGAACCCATCCCACACCACCTAGCATGTGGGGCCGCCCAGGGCAGGCTAGCGCAGTGCGGTTCGCCATTTCGGAGCAAGCTCGCTCAATCTCTCTTGAAGCGTGAATAGGCCTTGAGATTGCAGTCAGGCGTTCGATCGAGTGCGGAATGTGTCACCACATCTGCCCCACCTATCGGGCAAGGCCTACACGCGGGTACACGCCCCGGCAGATGCCGCTGAAGGCTCCTGAGATCTTCCCAAACAAGAGTCGTGATCTTTCCCTGCTCAAGCTTCCCATTGACCTACGCCCAGAACTCCTTCGAGTCATCCGCCGGGCTTCCGGTTCGGCTTTGCGCTCATCGGCCCCGCCGAAACTGCCGGAAGATGAGTTGGCGGGGATGAGTCGCCGACGCGACGAACTGCTTGTGAATGCATGCTCCTAAGTGATTTCGACGAATTGGTGGTGAATTTCGCGTGGCAAGGTCGCGGCACGTCACACGGCATCCCGATTGTGTGACTTCGACATCGCCAACCAGAGCTTGATACACTGGTGCAAATCTCCGCGCCCAATCGTCGACGTCACAGATTCTTCGACGGACACGAGGTAACAATCGCGCGCACCGGAGTACGCGAGTTAAGCGGTTTAGCAATTGAAATCCTTCTGCACGTATCCGGCGAAGGGTGCCGTTATGCGAATTGAGTATTGATGGACTACGGCACCATCCTGTTCACATTGGTTCTTGCGATGCTGCTTGTTGCACTGGCAGGTTGGGCTGGCGATTGGACCGGCTCGCGCTCGCGAAAGGAAGACGACCGCTTTTGGAGGAGTTCTGCGGTATGCTGCCCCGAATGCTACCGACCCTATCGCGAAGAAGATATCGATGGCAGGAGCTACATCATGTGGGAACACAAACACGCGGGTGCCGTATTTTCTTGTTCCTCGTGCAAAGTTGCGTCCGAATTCCTTCGCGGTGATTCCAGCTTTTCATATGTCGGACCATCACCTCAATTCCGTCGCTGTCAAACTTGCAACAGCTTATTCAACGGGATACCTACCGATCGGTGCCCAGTGTGTGGATCAGAGGAATCTGCAATCGATCTCGATTCGGCGTTTGCATTGGATCGGAAGACTGAGTAAATCGGGGAACAATGCCTTGAACCGGGGCGGCGAAATCGCGCGGCTTTGAAATAGACAATCATTCGTCGCCGCCCGGGTGACGGCTGGTGTTCATCTTAACTGAATTGTTTCCGCATCGACGGACGATCTGCGGTGACGGTGGGTCGGGGTTGCGTGATACTGCACGCCGCCAGGCTGACGCCAGCGACTTAAATCCTTTGGCCGCAGGTCGTCAGCGTTTCGATGCGGTCGCCGTCTTGATCTCTTGTGGCCCATCGTGTGATCCGCAGCCGCATGACTCCCCCGCGACTCGCGTCGTGTGGTCCACGGTGTTTTTACTTTGACTCAAAGACGAATCCGACCGAACACACGACGCGCCGATCTTTGGGAGTCGAGCGGCTTTGGATGTTGGACGTGCACCCATGAGGTCAAAACGCCGTTACCAGCACAACGCTGATGAACTGCGGCCAGAGGATTCCGGAAGCGGACGATGGGGAGGCGGAGCTGTTCAGCCGACGTGTCCTGATGCCCTGTGCCGCGTGCGTGCTTGACCTCCGTTGGCATCCCTGCCAACGCCCGATGATTGCCCGCCGGACTCCGGTCCCTCCATCCAACTGGAGTTCGCCTGCGACGAAAACGGTGGCAGCCTCTGCCAAGATCCGTTCTGATCGAGTCTCATCGCTGGCCCACGTGAAGGCCGACAAAATTCTGCCGCACGATGGATCCGCGTTCGTCTGGATGTGCGCTTAGAACGCAATTCGTTCACGCTACCAGCGAACGCCAGTTGCGCCGCAGCAAATCCATTCGTGTCATTCGTGCTATTCGTGGACCATCTTTTCTCCGCTGGTTCCGTGAAGGCCCAACGCCTGACATCCCGACTGCGATTAGTGCACTCGAATTGCGCCCACCGGAATTCATCCGACCGCTGTTTCCTAGGATTCGCTCCTGATGTCGCGGTTCGACAGGTGCGTTGACGTCCCTGCTCACGCAAAGTCGCCAAGCCGCAAAGATTAGAACCCGTCCCTTTGCGGCTTGG
>NZ_JBFHKV010000359.1:0-7408 GCF_041595215.1 Stieleria sp.
CAAATCCGCGATCGTCGATATCGAATGCGAAGCCGGTTGTGGTGTCGTGCCCTTTCGATACCGCCGCCGCCAATTCGTGCATTCGCTGCAATGGGCCATCGGGTTGGAACTGTTTCTGATGATCGACGACCCAACGCGAGTCTTCTTGACCACCGACCATCCCAACGGAGCCCCCTTCACCGCGTACCCGCACCTGTTGCGGTTGCTCGGCGATCGCTCCTTTCGCGAAACCGCATTGGCGGAAATCCATGCCGATGCCGCCGCGGCCAGTTCGCTCGGCGGGCTATCGCGACAGTACACGTTGCCCGAAATCGCCACGATGACACGCAGCGCCCCGGCGTCGATCATGGGGCTGGCCCGACACGGCCGGCTGACTGCGGGGGCCAGCGCCGACGTCACCGTCTACGAAACAGACGATGACCTGGAGAAAATGTTTCGCTCGCCCCGGCACGTGTTTGCCCAGGGACGACACGTCATCGACCGCGGAACTTACACGCCCAAACAAACGAGACCCGAAACCCAAGTCGGGCACGAAACGCTGACCGCCGACGTCGAATTCGATCCGCAGTCGGTGCAGCGGTTCCGCAGCGAGTACAACGCGTCGTCGACGTTCGACTTGAATCGGCTATGGATCAGTGATGATGAAATGCACTCGGTGCTTCGTTCCCGCCCGGTCAAGCAATCGATGCGGGAGCGTGCCCGATGAGTGAACACGACAACGCCGGCCCGAATGCCGACGCCACCCGCCGGTTGGAAATCAACGGCGTCCGTATCGAAGCCACCTTCGCCGAAGCCTTCGACATGAAAGCGACGCGGGTGATCATCACCGCGCTGGACGAGATCTGGGCCGAGCACGCCGCGATGGCGATGAGCGGATTCGGGACCAGCGTGATCGACTGCAAACTGGAAATCGATATCGAACGTCGGTTGTCGGCGAAAGAGACTCCCGACGGCCGCCCCGGCATCGCCTTGCTGGCCTTCGGGATGTCGGGTGGCGAACTGGAAAAACAGATCACCCGCCGCGCCGGCCAATGTGTGCTCACCTGTCCGACCACCGCGTTGTTCGCAGGAATCACCGACGACGTTCCCCGCGACAAACGAATCGCGTTGGGCAAGACGCTTCGGTTCTTCGGCGACGGCAACCAGATCAGCAAGGTGATCGACGGAAAGCGATTCTGGCGGATCCCCGTGATGGATGGTGAATTTATCTGCCAGCATGACGCGCCGCGCACGTCGGGGATCGGCGGTGGCAATTTTCTGCTGGTCGCTCGTGACATCCATGCGGCCAGTCGCGCCGCCCGCGCCGCCATCGGTGCGATCGAATCGATGCCCGATGTGATCACGCCGTTCCCAGGTGGCGTCGCACGCAGCGGTTCCAAGATTGGCTCGAAATACAAGTCACTGATCGCGTCGACCAACGATGCGTTTTGCCCCACGCTGCGCGGCATCACCGACTCGCAATTGGGCGAAGGAGACAATGCGGTGTTGGAAGTGGTGTTGGACGGATTGAGTTTCGATGCGATTGCCGACGCCATGCGGGCCGGTATTCAGGCCGCTTGCACCAGCTGTGGGGAACACGGCTTGGTTGCCGTCACGGCAGGAAACTACGGCGGCAAACTTGGACGCCACCACTTTCACCTGCACGAGATTCTGTCATGACACGCTGGCACCTCCAATACCGTGCCCACGCCGCTGGGGATGCCGCCGACGATGCCGCACCGCACGCGATCGACGCCTCGAACATTCGACGCAGCTCTCTGGCGGGCAAACAAGCTGCCCAGATCAACGAACTGTCGATCTGCGTGGACGGGCGCCGGGTCCGATTGGCGGATTGGTTCGAGTTGACGATCGCGGAATCAGAAACCGATCAGGTGGTCGTCGAAGGCCCGCTGCAGAACGTTCATGGGCTGGCCGCCATGCACGACCGCGGTGAATTTCAAATCATCGGTTCCGTCGGCGACTACGCGGCGTGTGGCATGACCGGCGGCACGGTCTGTGTCCAAGGCGACGCCGGGGACTTCGTCGCGGCTCCCCACGGTGCCCGCCGATCGGGCATGTCCGGCGGCATGATCAAAATCCACGGATCCGTCGGCAACTACGCCGGTCATCGGATGAGGCGCGGCACGTTGTTGATCAGCGGTTCGAGCGGAACGATGCTCGCCGCGTCGATGGTCGCGGGAACGATCTGCGTCGGCGGCGAAACAGGCGAGGGTTTGGCCGTGGGGATGAGACGCGGCAGCCTGATCCTGGGCAACGCGTCGGCCATGGTGCGGCACGCCGACCAGCTGGACGACGACGCAACGGGACGCTTTTCCAGCCCCACCCGGTTTGACCCGGCGTTCCTCAATCTTTATTCCGACCGCTTGTTTGGAGAGATCACCCAAACGTTGGAGCGATTGCCCGTTTTTCGGACTCGCGCCGATCGGACCGTCGGTGGGCTGGGAGAAGTGATCTTTGCATCGACCGCCGAGATGGCGCTCGGTGAGATGGCGTTCGGAGAGTCCTCGGCCACCACTTGATTCCTGGTAGTGGCACTCGCCATTCCTGGTAGTGCACTCGCCGCTGTTTGCGATTGAGCGAGCCGGCGGCGCTAGCCGCTTCCGCTACGCTCCGACCGCGTTGCTGGGCGTCTGGTCACCGGCGTGCTGACGGCTGGCTTCTACCATCGCAAAACGCTCACGCCATAAGAATCGCTGCAGCAAACTCGGGCGGCGCAGGTTGGGGTCGTCGGCGTCGATCGTGTGGACCTTGCCCTTGGCCGTGACCAACCGCAGTTGACCGTCGGAAAGCACTTCATCGACGACCCAGAACTTGTCAACGACATAGCCGTAGGTTTCACCCTTGGGAGACGCGACGACTTGTGCCGCGCGACGCCCCGGATTGACGCCGCTCTTGCTCTTACGATAGACCGCCCAATCCCCCGCTTTCCAATTTGCCTGCATGACTTGTTCCTCGCTTCGCCTAAAAAATTGCCCGATCCGTTTCCCCTTCGACCAACGCTAGAAACGACCTCCGATCACTCTGAATCGGAAAGGTTCTCGCCGGCCCAACTCAGCCGACTTGCATCCCTTGCATCGCCTCTCTCCCGAAAATACTGCACTTTAAACAGTACGCACATTCTGCGTGGGTGGACAGTTGAAAACATGTTGAGAAGTCGAATTCTTCATCAGATTCACGTTTTTTTCCGGAGAATCACGACGTTGGCGATCGATTGTGCCATGACGCGGTGGCTTTGCCGTGACACGCAAACGATCGGCAGTCCTCAATTGTGGTGCCGCACAACCTTGCGAGCGGACTCCGCCAAGCTTTAAGATACGCAGTGATGAACCGTCACAATGATGACGTTCTGATTCCGGATGCTGCCCCTCATCCTCCGGAACCGTTCGCCCCGAGAACTTATCACGCTTCAAAGGAATTGCGTCATCATGTTGCTCGTCCCGTCTACCTTGATCGCCGCCGCCTCCGTCCCCGCGGCCACCGCTGCGATCCCACTGCCTCGGGCAGCGATGCTACTGGCAGCCAATGGGGCCTTTTACGCAGCCCTGATCGCCATCGGAACGCTCGTCTTCCTGGTATTCGCCGCCGTGATGGGCTTCTTCGCACTGCGTTACGGCAAGCTGTGGGTCCAGGCCTACATGTCGGTCGCTGATGTCAGCGCCCCCAGCCTGATCCGAATGCACTTCACCAAGGTCAATCCGAATGTGATCGTCCAGGCCAAGGTGATGTCGGCGCAAGCCGGATTGGACATCGGCCGTCAAGCCGGCATCAGCACGCGTCGTCTGGAGGCTCATTATCTGGCCGGCGGCAACGTGATGAACATCATCCACGCGATCATCGCCGCCGCACGGGCGGAAATCCCTCTCGATTTTGACCAGGCCGCCGCGATCGACTTGGCCGGGCGCGACGTGCTGGACGCGGTCCAAACGAGCGTTTACCCCAAAGTCATCGATTGCCCCGACCCGAGCCGCAGCGGCAAAACCACGCTCAGTGCGATCACCAAAAACGGAATCGAATTGCGCGTCCGGGCTCGTGTGACCGTTCGCACCAACCTGGAACAACTGATCGGCGGTGCCACCGAAGACACCGTCATCGCCCGAGTCGGCGAGGCGATCATCAGCTCGATCGGCTCGGCCGAAACACACTTCAAGGTGCTCGAAAATCCGGACATGATCACCCGCGTTGTGCTTGATCGCGGCCTCGATGCCCAAACCGCCTTTGAAATCGTTTCGATCGACATCGCCGACATCGACGTCGGCGAGAACATCGGCGCACGACTGCAAAGCGACCAAGCCGAAGCCGACACACGCGTCGCCCAGGCCCAAGCGGAAAGCCGTCGCGCCGAAGCCGTCGCGCAAGAACAACAGATGAGCGCGATGGTCGCCAGCAACAAGGCTCACCTGGTTCTGGCCGAAGCCGAAGTGCCCAAAGCCATGGCCGAAGCGTTCCGCGCCGGCCGCATCGCCGCCCCCAACGGATCGGGCATCTAACGGCTCTCGTGAACGAATACGAATCGACCTCCTACCGCGTCAGGTTTCCCAGCGGAACCGAACGCGTCAACTTGGCCGGCATCGTCGATCGACCCAAGGTGTGGCATCCATGGAAGGACGCCGGGCGCACCCGGCTGCGGCCGGTCGTGGTCTATTCGCATTGCTTCACCTGCAACAAAGACTTCAAGGCGACCGTCAAGATCAGCCGCGCCTTGGCCCGATACGGAATCGCGGTGCTGCGTTATGACATGACGGGACTGGGAGGCAGCGAAGGCGACTTTTCGACAACCAATTTCACCACCAATCTTCGCGATCTTGCCGCGGCGATCCGATTCGCCAACGAAGAATTGGGGCCGGTCACCGCCTTGGTCGGGCACAGTTTTGGTGGCATCGCCTCGTTGGTCACCGCCGCAAAGTCTTTCCAGCCCGATCACGACGGCCTGCCCGATCACGACGGCCTGCTGGCCAACCTCCGCTTCGTCGCAACGCTCGCCGCGCCCAGTGACACCCACCACCTCGCCACGCTGCTGTCGCGGATGAACCCCGCGATCGAAACCGAGGGTCAAGGCAAGGTCACGATCGGCGGCATCGAATGGACCATCCGCCGCCAGATGCTGGAGGACTTTCGCCGTCACAACGTCACCGATTTGTTGCCCCAAGTCTCTTGCCCGGTGCTGCTGATGCACTCCCCGGTCGACCAAACCGTCGGGATCGATCACGCGCTGCGGATGATGTCGCTGATCCAAACCGACCGCTCGGCCGATGCATCCACGATCACCCCGGTCAGCCTGATGGCGCTGCCGGATGCGGATCACCTGTTGGCCAAACATCCCCAAGACCTGACCTTCGTGTCGCAAATCCTGGCCGCCTGGTGCCACCGTTTTCTCGCCAACGATCGCACGTCCGGCTGATACCGCGAAGCTGATGTCGATGGCGAGGCCCGGACGCTGGCGCGAGCCGGCTGATCTCGAACGATGATCAGCCGTTTGGCGCGAGCCTACGGGCCCTAATTGGAGGAAACGAGGCTTCACGAAGCGGTCTTGGGGCATCGCCCCGGTCGCGTCGAAGAGCGCCGGTCAGTAGAAGGCCCAAACTGTGCAGCCCAACCTGTACACCCCAATTTCGGCAATTTAGCACTGCTTAGAATTGCATCGTCTGCCCGAACTCGATGCAGATCCTGCCCAGAAAAGCCTCAGCCCCGAACGAGCCGGTCAGCTTGCCGTTCTGGAAAGCGCAGTCACACCTCTTTCTGCGGCAGATCCAACGCCCTACGCATCGCACATCGGAGCACCGAATCCCCCTGGCCGTGATCTTCGGCAAACCGCTCGCTGCACGCTGAAACAGCCACATTTGGCCTCTCGGGTGCAACGCTACCATGGTCCTTCTCTTTCTGGAGACCAAGACCATGAGCTTCAAAGAACAGCTATCGCGTGAGCAGATCCGCACACTTCCGCTGCGTGACGCGATCGCCCTTGATGAGCACACGGTTGCCCGCGCGGCAATCGCACTGATGCGGACCCATTCGTTGGGCTGTGCCGTGATCGTCGACCCGGGCTGCCGCCCGCAGGGAATCTTCAACGAACAGTCGATCATCCGGATGCTGATGGCGGGCGTTTCCTTAGACACGACCGCGATCTCGGCGTTCGCCGACCCCGACGTCGGCATCGTCCGAGCCGACGACCCGATTCTGTTCGCCTGGCAAGCAGTGGTTGACCAGGGGCACCGCTTCTTGTGCGTGACCGATGACGAGGGGTACCTGATCGGTTTGACCGGTCAGCGGGGCTTGGCGGAATACGTTTGTGATTGCTACGCGAAACAAATCGCCGTTCAGCGTCTCGGTAGTGCACCGTGGATGCTGCAGCGCGAAGGAGCTTGACCGATGAGTTCGTTTTTTAGAATGGATCCGGCTGAAACGTGTGACCCACTTTCCAACTTCGAGCCGGCCGAATACGACACCGAACTGGAGCGTGCACTGGCAGAAGACCCGATCGCGGAAATCGACGCCAAGCCGTATCTGCAGATCAGTCCGCATGCGTCGGTCCTAGAGGCGGTCGAGATGCTGCACGATTCAGGCGCGGCCAGTTTGTTGGTCGTCGACGGCGAACACCTGGTCGGGATCTTTACCGAGCGCGACGTGCTTGAAAAAGTGGTGGAAAAGTACCCGCGGGTTTGCGGCCAACCGGTCGAGAATTTCATGACCACCAATCCGACGATCGTTTACCAATCCGATCCTTCGGCCGCTGCGGCTGCCGCGATCGCGGTCGCCGGTCATCGACACGTGCCCGTGTTGGACATGGACGAATGCGTTCAGGGCGTGATCAGCCCCAAACGCATGTTCGCGTTCATGCAGAAACACTTTTAAGTCGCAGATCCAAACCGCATGTTCGCCATGGTGTTGCCCAAGGAGGGGCGCCCTGGCTTGCATTCCAACGCCGGCTGCTTCGACAGCACGCAGTGTTCTTTGTTAGCGGAAGGGCGCGAGCCCAATACCGCTGAATCGACATTGAGGGGTACCCGGACGCTGCCGCGAACCGGCTGATATCAATTGATGATCAGCCGTTTGGCGCGAGCCTACGGGCCCTGCGCTGGTCAAAACCTTGTCGATTGAGCGGTATTGGGCGCGCGGCCAGACCCCGACGGGGTCCAAGCCAGTAGCCGGAGGTGAGCGCAGCGACACCTCCGGACATCCGGTCCCCCGTCAGACGCGACCCCGAAGGGTGTCGAAGCAAATGACGTCGGCGCCCTCGGACCCGGCCAGCCCGCACGCTCAAGCTCACCGATCAACTCCTTTACGAACGCAAACTGCCGCACCGCCGGCGGCTGGATTCGCTGCGACCCCGTCCGGTGTCGACGGGATTGTGGGTCGTGCTTCCCGGAGGTGGCGCTGCGCTGACCTCCGGCTAATCGCTGACATCCCTCCG
>NZ_JBFHKV010000360.1:0-7408 GCF_041595215.1 Stieleria sp.
CACTGTTCCGATCTGCCAGTGCGGCCAGCAAGTCGCTGGCGCCCTGGTGATCGTAGCCGGCCAGCAACCGCACCGCTTCCAGATACAGCTGCGAATCGGCTCGGGCCGGCGTGTCCTCGGCAATCTTCTGCAACACCTGGTATCGCTCGTCGTTGCCGGCCAATCGAACCCGCTCGGCTTCCAGGAACAAACTCGCCCGGCTCGGCTTACCGTCTTCCACCGCCTTGGCTGCTTCGATCAGACGATCCAAACGTGCGAAGTCGGTGGATGCCTCAGGGTCGGAAATTCGCAACTGGTCGAGACGCTGTATCTCCAGAATCGCGATGTGCGCGATGTGCCGGAACAGCGTTTCACGGGCGAGTTGTTGCTGCTGTTGATCGAGCTTCGATACCCAGCTCTGCAGCTTCTTTCGGTCCAAGGCGTTGTGCTTTTCCAGCATCGCCACGCCCCGGCTGACGTTCGACTCTTTCTGGCGGTTCGGATCGGCCATCAACGTGGACAGGAACTCAGCCGATTCCTCCGAAAACTGCTCAAAGGCGGCCTGTGACCGCAGCGAGCGATTGTCTTGGAGCGAAACCACCGTCATGTAGGAAAGGGGCACGAGGATCGCGAGCAAGACGGCCGCGACCAGTCCCGACGCGATCGCGCGGGGGTGTCGCCGCGTCCACTTCTTGACCTTCCATGACTTAGGTTCGGCCGTGTGAAGCAGTGCCAGGTTTTCTTGTTCACGCTGCAAATCGACTTGCAAATCGTCGGCGCTGGCATACCGCTGATCTGGTTCAAATTGCAGACATCGGTTGACGATGCTCTTCAACCCCGGTCGGACGCCGTCGCCGGCTCGCCAGTCCGGTTGCGCGCGTCGGGCTTCGATCGCGGCGTCCAAATCGATCGATGCAATCGACGCGGGGGTCGGATGGGGCAATCGACCGGTGACAAATTCAAACAGCATCACGCCCAGACCATAGACGTCCGACGCCAAGCCGGGCTGGGTCTGCTGTCCCATCATCGCGCGATAGGTTTCCGGCGACATGTACGGCAGGGTGCCGCCGGCGTGTCGCAGGTTTTGTTGCCCCAAGGTTTGGGAAAGATTGAAATCCAACAGCGCCGGTTCACCGTCGTTGCGAATCAGCACGTTGCTCGGTTTGAGATCGTTGTGCAACACGCCGCGGGCATGGGCATGAGCCAATGCGCCGGCAAGCCGTTGAAACAAGCAGATCGCCAATGCCTCGCAGTCCAACGTGCGAAACGCTTCCAACGGTCGAGTTCCGGCCTTGTCCTCGGCGGCGGGAACCAGGGGCGCCGGCTGGGCGTCGGCCGCACCGCCGGATCCGTCCTCGCTAAGAATGGTGGTTTTGCCAATTCGCTCCCGCACCGTCCGGATCAGACTTTGGCCGCCGCGCTGGGAAACGTCGGTCTTGTCCTTCAAAAAGTCATGCAGCGTCACGCGACCGGCATAGGGCATGCAGATCACCGATCGAGACAGGATTTGATGGAAGGAGTAGATCGGGACGATGTTGGTGTGTTGGAGCAACGCCATGTACTCCGGCTCGGCCAGCGTCTCGGTCACGATCTTCAACACCACAAACCGGTCGGCCAGATCCACTTGAGTCGCCAGGTAGACGCGGCTAAAGGCGCCCTCCCCGATCTTCTGGACCAGATGAAACCCGGCTTCGGCCAACGCAAATTCAAACGTCGCATCGGGCGACGGGTCGGAACGCAACTTGGCGGTGCGTGTGTGCGTTTGGTGAACCGACGTCTCCCGCATCAGTTCCTGGAACCAGTGCTCCCGGTTGACCCCCGGCAGCCCCCGCCAACGCATCACCGAAACGGGGTGCCCCTTGGCCGCACGCGAGCGATAATCCTCGAACGCGATTTCGGCGACGCGTTTTGGACGGTCTTGCAAGATCGTGAACCGATCCAAATACTCCCCAAGCTCGATCGACAGACCACGCTCATAGCGCAGTTCGATGTCGATGCGAATCAATTCGACAATCGCTTCCTCATCGTCGCTCAGGCCATAGGCCGCGAGCAGCTCTTCGATTTTGGATTGCGACTGCAGTGACCACGTTTCCTCAAATTGATCGATCGCGTCTTCAAGTCGATCGAAAGTGCCTCGATTGATCATCCGGTTCTGAACCTAGGCGTGTCAAAGGTTGGAATCGTCCGTCATGTTACGACCGATTGAATCGTTGCAATGAAGAGCAGCGAAGGGACAGGAACCCCGCCACAGAATTAGCAAAAAAAGATGCCGCGTGTAAAAGGGAATTCGGATCGCCCACCCCTCGCCGGCACTGAAACCTCACCGGTACGGAAACCTGAATGCAGTAGTCCAGGTGTCGCCGGGATGCGATCATCGTCGCCGGCGGCGGACGGCGCTACGATTCATCCAACAGCGATTCGGCCAACAACTCACGACTCTTCTGCAGACTCCGCTCGACCGTGCGGCGACTCCTGCCGGTCAGGTCGCGAATCTCGTCAATACTGTGACCCTGGATCCGCAACGACAGGATCTTGCGGTGCAGCGGACGAAGCAACTCGAGCGACTCTTGAATGCAAACCTGAAGAAACTCGGCCGAAGCCATGTCGATCGCCGACCCCAGCCCATCAAGCTCCGCGTCCAAGGGCACGTTGCGACTCGCGTCGCGACGTTTGGCTGAATGATGGCTGGCCTTGTTGCTGAGCTTTCGGACGGCAATCACCGCCAACAAATTCCAAAGCGTCGTTCCCGGAGGCGCGTCATAGTTGCCCGACTGCATCCCGCGAAACATGCTCTTGAACACCGACTGCACGATGTCTTCCGGCTCGGTCATCGCGCTCAAACGCGCCCCGAGTTTGGAACGCACCAGCCCGAAGACCCGTCGCGCGTAACGATCATACAACGCTTCGGCAGCATCCTCGTCGCCATCCCTCACCATCACGACAAGTGACTTGTCGGTCGGAGTGAACTCGATCGGATCGGGGGACGCTGGACTCACGACTTGATCTGTTGTTGGGTGTTGATCGCGGAACGGATTATCAAACCATAACCGCCAACGCCCCAAACTCAACCGTTACTCCCCCATTGCCGTGGGCGAGTCTTGCAGCGGAAAACATTGCACCGCAAAACTGCAGCGGGCAATCCCTACACCAACCAACCTTGCACCGGGCAAGCGCGGTCATGAACTACTTACTACATCAGTAAGAATGCCCCGTCACAACCGCGCCTGCACCTGTGCAAGAAACTGCAACTGTGCAAAAAACACCTGCCCAGCTTGCCCCTCCAAACCACGAGTAGCCCCCCAAATCATTCGGACGATCTGGTCCCGAGTCTGTATCGCTGGACAGGCTCACAGTGGATCAACAGAACCGCGTGGTTCCCGCCACCGATTTTGGCGATTTTCAATTTCTTTTTTTCAAACGCGTGGCGGCGTCATCGCGTTCACCCCGTCGCATCCACGGCCTGTCGATCGAAGCCCGCATGCGCAAGCAAGCAAGGGGCCACGCGGCGCCCGTCGCAAACGCGTCACCCCTGATGGGATCGCGTTGCATTGGGAAGATCGACTCAATCGACAGGCCGTCAAAGAGCCGTCAAGAATGTCCGCGCGGCAAACGAAAGCGGACCGGCCGTGCAACCTGAATCACCGTCAGTTCGGCGCATAAAAAACGCGCCTGGGACATTGGGGCAAAATATCCCAGACGCTTGGTGCGAGCTGTGCTCAGCACCCTCCACAAGGCTAGTAAATGAGGAAACCCAAGTCGAGTCCCAAGTGGGGGGCTTTTGAAAAAAGGAGAAAAAATTCATCAACCCGCACCGCGTTGCCAGGCAAATCATTGACCTGGTCATTCAGGATTCTCGTTGGCCGATCGCGTCGACCTGTGCCCCGTTAACGCTGGCGTTGCAACAGCGCGCCGAAAATCGCCGAACGAAGCTCGTCCGGCGTCGTAATGATCCGCCGTGTCGGCGGCGATGTCCTGGCCGAACGCTGCAACTGCGCACCACCCGGTATCGCCGACGGTCCGCGAACCGTTGGCCCAATGTCTCCAACGCCACGCGGCCGCGTCGCGTAGGGATCGGCGGAAACCGGAGCCCCGATAGCGGGTCCCCATACCGATCGCGGCTGTTGATCAAATCGATGGTCGATGATCGCCACCGGACGCCCACGCTTGGCACTGCGTAGCTGTTGCAGGTAGCGAATCTCGTAAACCAACCGCCCGTAGGCTTCATAGACCGCCAGCCAACTCTCTTCCAGATGCGGCTCGGGCGGATAAAGAGGATCGCCGAAGAACGTCAACTCCACCCGCGCATGCAAGGCATCGGTCGTGACGAACCGACCGATCAGCCGATCGAAACGCGCCGGATCGCGGGCCGCCGATTTCAAATCGCTGGTGCTGTCTTCCAAATCATCGACCAGCCGCTCGACGCTGCTGCGAATCTTGGGCGTCCGCAACACGACCCGTTCAAAGTCACGCACCGCGTCACGGTAATCGCTGGCCGCGGCGTAAATCGGCGTGTTGCCCCCAGCCTCGACCCCGCGCGGCGCGAGGAAGACGAAAAAAAGACCGGCAAACGCAGCCGTCCAGTTGCTGACGATTCGATTCACTTGAAGCTCTCCGCGATGAGTGTTCTTGATTACCACCACGCCGTGCATTGCGCGTGCCGAGTCGTCGCGAAGATCGCACGCGACGCAGAAATCACGGTGTTTATTGCCGCAAAGCCGGCCACACCGCGATGGCGAAGCGGCGTCAATTCGACGGCACCGGATCTCAGAAGGGGACACACCACCACCAATCGGGGTGACGATCTGCCCCAGGGGATCCGCCGACTTTGTCTTGCAGTCATCCGCGCCCTGGCGGTATACCGGGGAGAATGGAGGGTTCGGGTCGTCCGAATCCATGAACAACTCAGCGAAAAGGACTTCGCCGTGGGAATCCGACTTGATGACATAGCCCAGATGGTTGGCGGGACGCTCCACGGTGACGGGACGTTGATTTGCAGCGGTGCCAACCCGCCGGATCAGTCGACGTCGAGCGAAATCACCATGCTGGTCGGCCAGCACCCGTCGGCGAATTTGGCGTCGTCCAAGGCCATGGCGGTCCTCTGTGCCGAACGAATTGATTCAGACCCACGCCCCCAAATCATCGTCGCCGATCCCCGCGCGGCCTTCGTGACCGTGGTTTCCCAGTTCCGTCCCCCGATCCCGGTATCACTTCCCGGTGTGGGCGTCGATTCATCCGCGGCGATCGCCAATTCGGCCAAGATTCATCCCACGGCAACGATTTGTGCGAATGTGACGATCGGTGAGCGAACGCTGGTGATGCCGAACGTGGTCATCATGCCCGGATGCACCATCGGAGACGACTGTGTGCTGTACCCCGGCGTCACTCTCTACGAATACTCGTCGCTGGGTGACCGTGTGGTCTTGCATGCCGGAACGGTCATCGGGGCTCAAGGATTTGGCTACCGGCAAAAGAATGGTCGCCACCTGCCGTCGGCGCAACTCGGTTATGTTCGCATCGACTCGGATGTCGACGTCGGAGCCGGCGTGACGATCGACCGTGGCAGCTACGGTGCGACGCGAATTGGTGAAGGAACCAAAATCGACAACCAGGTGATGATCGCCCACAACTGCCAGATCGGTCGACACAACCTGATCTGCAGCCAAGTCGGCATCGCGGGTTCCTGTCGCACCGGCGACTACGTGATCCTGGCCGGCCAAGTCGGACTGAAAGACCACATCACCTTGGGCGACCACACGATCGTGGGCGCCAAGGCCGGCGTGATGGATGATTGCCAGGGACATCAGGTCTATCTGGGATCGCCGGCGATGCCGCAGCGCGACCAGATGCAAATCTTTGCGATCGAACGCAAGTTGCCCGAGATGCGTCGCGAGCTGAGAACATTGCGAAAGCGACTCGACGCGATGACCGAGCAGCTTGCCGAGGGAGAAACCGATTCGGGTCACTCTGGTGTGGGGCGAGCGGCATGATCCAGCGTCGTGGATACGGGCGAGACTTGATTCGCAAGGTCTTGCCCGGCTTTTCACCTTCGTCAAATCACCAAGACCAGCCGCCGATCGGACTGATCGCCGGCTGGGGCAGTTTCCCCGTCGAAGTCGCCGAGCATGTGATCGCCAGCGGTCGACGCGTCTGCTGCATCGCGATCACCGACCACGCGTCCACGGATCTGGAGTCGATCTGCGACCATGTAAAATGGTCCGGCGTCGGAAAGATCGGTGCGCACATTCGATACTTTCGACGCCACGGCATTCGCCAAGTGACGATGGCCGGCAAACTGTTTAAATCCGAGTTGCTGTTTCAAGGCAGCGTCTGGATCAAGCATTGCCCCGACTGGACCGCGATTCGAACCTTCGGTCCTTGCCTGCTGGGCAACCGCCCCGATTCACGCGACGACAGTTTGCTGTTGGCCGTCACCAACACCTACGCAAGACATTCGTTGAACATCTGCCCCGCCACCGACTTTGCCCCGGAGCTGCTCGTGGACCAAGGCCATTTGATCGGAACACCCCTGACACAAAAACAAACGCGCGACGCTGAGTTCGGTTGGCAAGTCGCCAAGCAGATGGGCGGCATGGACATCGGCCAATCGATCACCATCAAAGACGGCACGGTCCTGGCGGTCGAAGCGGTCGAGGGGACCGACGAGTGCATCGCGCGAACCGGGACGCTGTGCCGCCGCGGCGGATGGACATTGGTCAAAGTCAGCAAGCCGAATCAGGACATGCGATTTGACGTCCCCACGATCGGTCCCCAAACGGTCACCCGCGTGGCCGAAAACGGCGGCACCGCGATCGTGATCGAAGCCGACAAAACGATCCTGGTCGAGCGTGAAGAAACCTTCCGCCTGGCAAAGCAACACGGGATCACCATCGTCGCCCTCGCCCAACCCCAAGCGATCGCCGCCGCGGCGTGAACCGCGATCGATGAATCGCGACACCGGGTTCGGTTGGTTCAATCGACTTGCCGAAGGGTATCGCGTTTCATGACGTCGATGGGACGAATAAGACGTAGGGGACGAAGACGACGCATGTGTCCCATACGCCCCCTGCGCGGATCAATCTTCCTACCCCAAAAATCTTCCTACCCTCTGATCAAGCCCTAGCGTGACCGGAAGATCTCGCTGGTCAGGACCTCGATCACGATCGTTCGTAGCCCGGCCTCCTTGTCTGCCTGGACTCGCGCTGCCAGGTCGTCGATCGCGAAGCGGTCTGTGACTTCCATCTGACGGCCCGTCGCGTAGGTGAGCAGTTTCTCGATCAGGCTGCGAGTGAATTGGTCGCGCCGGCTCGCTCGCAAGACCGCTTTAAAGCTCGAAAAGTCACCAAACGTTTCTCCCGACGGCAACTTGCCCGATGCATCGATCGTTGCCCCGGAACCCTTGCCCTTGGGCTTCGGGTACTTCGCCCGCCAG
>NZ_JBFHKV010000361.1:0-7403 GCF_041595215.1 Stieleria sp.
CGTCGAGACGTCCCAAAGACGAATGATGCCGCCGCTCGCGGTCACCACCACCTCGCCATCGTCGCTGAGCAGTTTCACGCTCTCGTCGCGGAAATGCATTGCTCGTACTTTCCTTCCCGACGCCACGTCCCAGATCAATAGCTCGTCGCTGCCCCAGTACGCGAGCCTGCCGTTTTGGGTGTACTGCAGTCTGATCTTGCTGGGATTGTCGACGGTCGCGTCGATGCTGCGGCGAACGATGCCGCTGCGCGTTTTAAGTATCTTGATGGTCGCCTGCAGCTTGTTTCTTGCCGCCAGTACTGCGATCGATTGACCGTCGGGGCTGAAGTCGGGAATGATGTTGGAGACGGCAAGATTCCAAAGCGGTTTTCCAGTTTTGACGTCGTACGCGATCAGCATGCGGTCGTCCGCGGCGATCGCCGTTTCACCGTCCGGACTCAGCAACACGTAACGCACGGTCTTCAGCGCGCAGGTCCAGCGATGGACGATCGTGCCGGTTGCCACGTCGCGCACCGCGACCTTGTTGTCGGACACCGGATAGGCAATCCGTTCGCCGTTGTCGTCCGCGCCGAAGTCGACGCCCGAGGGCACACTTGCGCTCGACCATTCGCCGATCTGATGACCTGTCAACGAAAAGACGCCGATCACTTTGTGGTAACACAACGCGACGAAGCAGTTGTTGCACGGGAGAATCTGGATACGTCGCACGCCACCCCGGTTGGGGAAGACATATTGCTTGGTGAAATCTCGTGAGTGGTCCCGTAAGAAACGCCAGTTTGCGTCGCGAAACCTTTCGGGCGTTTCGTCGATGATTTTCTGCACTTCATCGAACTTCCCTCGCTCGTATTCTTTCTCCGCGAGGTCGAACCGTGATTGTGCGAGCGCTTTCCGGGCCGTTTCTCGTTCCTCCACCGCGACGTCTTCGGCACTGGTGGCACGATTGGCCAGAGCGATCGCTCGCGTCTCCGCGTTTCTTGCACGAATTGCCAACCATGCGCTGATCATCGTACCCAAGATCAGCACCACGGCGACGGTCGCGAGTGAGATTGCCAGTCCGGCGTTATTTCTTGACCACAACCAAAATCGCTCTGCCGGTCCGACGCGACGCGCACGAATCGGACGGCCATCCAAGAAGCGGCTCAAATCGTCCGCCATCGCGGCGGCCGTGCGGTACCGCCGCCGAGGTTCCTTTTCCATCGATTTTTCGACGATGGTTTGCAGGTCGCGGGGGACGCGATGATTCAAGGAACGAAGCGGTGGCGGCCTTGTCTCACGGATCGACGCAATCAAACTCACTCGTTCATGTGTGGCGAACGGAGATTGCAACGCCAACATCTCGTACAGCGTCACTCCCAGCGAGTAGATGTCGCTGCGTGGATCGCACTTGCCGTCGAAACGTTCCGGTGACATGTATCGCAGCGTTCCCACGACGTCGCCATTGCGAGTCAGATCGGCGTCTTCGGTCTTCGCCAATCCGAAGTCGGTGATCCATGCGACTCCGTTGTGATCCAAAATGATATTGGAGGGCTTGATGTCACGGTGAACGACGCCATGCTCGTGGGCGTGTTGCAGTCCATCGGCGATTTGTCGACCGATCCGTGCGATGTTGCGAAAAAATGGTTTGGATTGCGGCGATGTGACGATCGATGACTGGCTTTGTGAGTCGTCATCCGATTCACCATTGGGAAGCGTTGGATGCGTTCTTCGATTTTCGGTGACCAAGGACAGTGCGTCCAGTTGAACCGTTTGGTAATTGGCCTCCGTCTTTGTCCGCTCACCAAAGGAATGGGACGGAGCGCCCGTTTCACAAACGTTGCGCCGTTTCTGTTGATTGGCGTCGGGTGGTAAACCGTGTCGCGATCTCGACGTGTCTTGATCGCGAAACTCGCATAGCTGGCGAATCACCTCGTCAAGCGAGTGTCCCTCGATGAATTGCATTGCGTAAAAACAATGCCTGCCGTCGTTCCCGACTTGAAACACCGGCACGATGTTGGTGTGATGAAGCTGCGCGGCCGAGCGGGCTTCGAGCTGAAATCTCGCCCGCGATTGCTTGTCACCGAGCAATTGTTGCGGCAAGACTTTTAAAGCCACCTTACGCGACAGTGACCGCTGGGTCGCTTCGTAGACGACGCCCATGCCACCGCGTCCGGAAACGCGATGCAACTGGTAGTCCTCGATTTGCGGAAACCTTAGCTCGGGATCCGCCACCCGTTCGACAGGCGCTTTGACCGAAGCGTCGGCGACATGACCAAAGACCTGGATCGTTTGCAGCAGTTGCCGCAGCGGTTTTCGGATCTCGGGGTTTTCAATGACCGCGGGATGCGAACCGACAAACTCATCGATGTGTGGTTCGTCTCCGCTGCGACCGGCGGCAAGAAACTGGTCAGCGATTTGGTCAAGCAGGACCTCTAGGTCCTGTGACGCGTTGCTTTCGTCCTCTTCGGCCGGGTAGTCGATCATTGGAGCGAACGTGGGGGAAAGAACGCCCTACGCTTGCGACGGGTGGACGTAGGGCTTGCGATAGGGGCGTTTCAGCTTAGACGTCGCTTCGTCGTCACCGACGATCGTGTGCGTCGCGGGGTCGAATTCCAGCGACCGCCCCAGTTCCATCGACACATTCGCCATGATGCACGACGCACTGGAAATGTGACCTTGTTCGATATCAGCGATCGGCTTGGACCGTTGATCGATCGCGTCCAAAAAGTCTCGCATGTGTCCGCGGATTGCCGAAGCGACATGCAATTCCAGCCGCCAATCTTTCTGGTCGGCGATGTCCGTGGGATACTTGTCGGTTTCGATCAGCTTTTCACCGGTCAACTTTTGGCCGCCGCCGCGGGGCGTGAACTCGTATTTGTGAACGTCCAACTTTAACGTTCCCCGATCACCGTAGATGATTCCGGCCCATGGCCATTCCGGATCGGGTGCGTTGCCCCAACTGCGATGCGTCCAATTGATGTCCAGCTGGTCGAATTCATAGCGAGCCGATTGGGTGTCCGAAATGTTTGCCTTGGAATCGTGGTCGACGTAAATACCGCCGCTGCTGCTGATCCGTTTGGGCCAGCCCAGACCGAGCTGCCAACGCACCATGTCCAACATGTGAACGCACATGTCACCGACGATGCCGTTGCCATACTCCATGAACGCACGCCAAGATCGCGGATGCACCAATTCGTTGTAGGGACGCATCGGTGCCGGTCCCGTCCAGGTTTCGTAATCCAGGTACTCCGGCGGCGCGGTGTCCGGCGGATTCTTTCTCGCTCGCATGTGGTAGTAACAACAGACTTCCGCGTGCGCGACATCGCCGAGCAGTCCTGCGTCGACGACACGCTGTTTCGCCTCGATCAAATGTGGTGTGCTTCTGCGTTGCGTGCCGACTTGGACCACTCGGTCGTTGGCCCGCGCCGCGTCCAACATCGCTTTGCTCTCCAGCACGTCGACGCCCGTCGGTTTTTGGACGTAGACGTCGGCGCCCGACTGGACCGCCGCGATCATGGGTAAGGCATGCCAGTGATCGGGCGTGGCCACCAGGACAATGTCCAAGTCTTTTTCGGCCAGCATCTCGGTGTACTGGCCGTAGGTGCGAGGCCGTTGTTTGGAAACCTGCCGTGTCGCGATCAAGTCCGCGGCTTCGTTGAGCATGTTCGAATCGACGTCGCATAACGAAACGACTTCCACCGGTTCGATGTTCAGCAATTGCAGCAAGTCGCACTTTCCGTACCAGCCACATCCGATCAAGCCGACGCGACGTTTTGTGTCACCCGCCGCGGCATAGGCGTGGCGTGTGGCGGCTGCGGATGCAGCCAGCGCGGATCCGGCGAGAAATTTCCGGCGATCCATGTTGCGATGTCCATGAATGAGAAGAGGAGGGACAGATCGTTCCAGTATCGCCTGTGCGTCGACGACAAGCAACCAAGGAGAGTGTGGGAGAGGCTTCCAGCCTGTCAATTCGGCTTCGACAGGTTGGAAGCCATCCCACCATTGACTCACCGACCGCGCGATAAATCATTGTCGCGAACTTCGGCCAGTTTCTGCGTCAGCGTCGATCGCATCCTCGCCGCAACGTCTTGGTATTTCTGGTCATCGACCAGATTTCGATACCCTTGAGGGTCGACGTGGGTATCAAATAACTCCATGCCACCGGATGCGTCTTCCTTGTATTGAATGAACGCAAATCGATCCTCGCGAATCAAGAAACCTTTCCGCATCGGTGCGACGCTGAAGGCGAATTCGCGAACCTGGTGTTCGGGATCATCCAACATCATCGAGATGTCTTTGCCTTGCACATGCTCCGGGATCGGCAACCCGCACAGGGACGCCACGGTCGGGTACAGGTCCAACAGTTCGACAAAGCTGTGGCAGACCGCGGGCTTCTTTCCGGGCACGCGGATGATCAGTGGCACGCCCGCCGATTCGTCTCGCAGTGAAACCTTGGCCCAAAAATCATGTTCGCCCAAGTGGTAGCCGTGGTCGCTGGTGAAGATCACGATCGTGTTGTCTTCTTGGCCGGACGACTTGAGCGCGTCAAGCACCTTGCCGACTTGAGCGTCCATGTAGGCGACCGACGCATAGTAGCCACCGATGGCTTTCTTTTGCCGCCGCACATCCATCTTCATGTTTTGGCTGGTTTTGTAATTGATGCCGGCCTTGGGGATGTCGTCCCAGTCGCCGTCGATTTTGGGCGGCAGTTCCAATTTGCTGTACGGCTTGTAAGGCGGGAAGTAAGACGCCGGCGCGACGAAGGGCACGTGGGGGCGCACAAATCCGACGCCTAACCAAAACGGTTCTTCACGCGACTGTGCAATCAACTCACAGGCCTTTGCCGCCGTCTTGCCGTCGCTGTGAATGTCATCACCGCCGTTGGCTTCGACCACGACGAACGTGTTTCCGCCAACCACGGGTTTCTTGCCATCTGGATTGCCTTCCAACGTCTCGCCATCGCCGGCGGCACGCCACTCCGCCCCAGGACTGTTGAACCGCTCGGTCCATGACAAAACGTCGTCGGCTCCGTTGTAGTCACGCCCCGGTCCGTGATCTTCGACCCCACCGGGAACCCCCATGTGAAAGATCTTGCTGACCCGCGCGGCATAATAGCCGTTGTTCTTGAAATGCTGAGACCAGGTCGCGCGGTCGCCGATCTGGGGGCGCGGATTCTTGTATCCCAACACCCCCGTTGCGTGCGGATAGAACCCCGACATGAACGAGGCACGCGACGGACCGCAATAGGTCCCTTGGCAATAAGCCCGCGTGAATCGGGTTCCGGTGGCGGCCAACGCGTCGATGTTGGGAGTCTGGCAGACCGTGTTTCCGTAGCACGATAACGCGGTGTACGTCAGGTCATCCGAAATGATGAACAACACGTTCATCCGATCGCCGCGGGATTCGGCGCTGGCGTTCGGGTGGATTGGCAGTGCCAGCAGCAAACACGCGGTGGCGGAGAAGAGCAGTTGTTTCATCGCAGATGCGTCTCAACGGGCGGGATGGTTCAAGGTAGCGCAGGTCCTACAAGATACACGATGGGTTGGGCCGCTTGTTCCCAGGCTCCTGGCTTGTGAGACGGCCGGCGGAGCCGGCGAGGATGGCAAGCAGGATGCTTACCCCACTTTGCCGGCGGAGCCGGCGGGAGTGGCAAGCAGGATGCTTACCCCACTTTGCCGGCGTGAATGGCAAGCGGGATGCTTAGTCCACTTTCAAGGCGGGGCCTTGGAGCGACGTGCATCCGCGTGACGGGCGTTGTAGAATACGTCCCCCCGCCGTTTCCCTTCCCCACCCTCGCCGGCATGCTTCCGATGCAGAATCACAGCCTCACGCTTTCCTCTCGCAGTCTTCTGTGGGTCGCGATTTCGATTGTTACCACACTTGGCCACCTGGATCTGTCTGCCGCAGACGATCTCGTGCTGCACCAGTTCGAACGAAAGCAATTGACCGGAACCTACTTCTCCGAAGGCGTCTCCGCGGGAGACATCAACGGTGACGGCGTCAAGGATGTTGTTTATGGACCCTATTGGTTCGCGGGACCGGATTACGAATCGAAGCACGAGATCTATCCGCCGGTTCCGCAAGACATGAATCGTTATGCGGACAACTTTTTCTCGTGGATCGATGACTTCAACGACGACGGGTGGAATGACATCTTCGTTGTGGGATTCCCTGGCACGCCGGCATACGTTTACGAAAATCCCAAGCAGGCGGGACTCGATGCCCACTGGAAAAAGCACCAAGTGTTTGACTGGGTGTCCAACGAGTCGCCCGAGCTGATCAACTTGCTCGGCGATGAACGGCCTGAACTGGTCTGTACGCGGGACGGCTTTTTCGGTTTCGCCACCATTGATCCCAACGACCCGTTGGGAACATGGCAGTTTCATGCCATTTCGCCGCGGATGGCCGCGCCACGGTTTGGGCACGGACTGGGGATCGGCGACGTCAACGGTGACGACCGGTTGGACATCATCCATGCCAACGGATGGTTCGAACAACCAGAAACCGACCCGTTGACTTCGCGTTGGATGCATCACGAGGCAAAGCTTTGCGGCGGCAGCGGCGGCGCGGAGATGTACGCCTATGATGTCGACGGCGACGGCGACAACGACATCATCACCAGCGACTCGGCGCACAACTTCGGATTGTCTTGGTTTGAACAGATCGTCGACGGCGAACAGCGCACGTTCAAACAGCATCTGATCATGGGATCGCACCCCTCGGAAAACAAATACGGGGTTCTGTTCAGCGAGCCCCATTCGGTTGAACTGGCCGATCTCGACGGCGATGGATTAAAAGACATCGTGACGGGAAAGACGTATTGGTCGCACCACAAACAAAGCCCGATGTGGGATGCCGGTGCGGTGGTCTACTGGTTTCGCCTCGTTCGCGGCGAAGACGGAGTCGACTGGGTTCCCTACCAAGCCGATGGTGAAGCCGGGATCGGACGCCAAATCGTGGTCAACGATCTGGACGACGACGGCAATCCGGACATCATTGTCGGCGGCATGAAGGGCGCCCATGTGTTGAGCCATTCGCGCCAATCGGTCAGCGAAGCGGACTGGATGGCTGCCCAACCCCAACCGTACACCGGCCCCGAGCCGCCCCGCGCCGACAACGCCAACGCACGACGCGGCCCAAAGTCCAAAATCGATCCCAAGACCGCGCGAGCTGTCGGTGCGATCGAAGGTGAATCGCTGAAGTTCCGTACGACCGGTGGAGTGGCGCGTGCGCAGGACATGTCGAATTTCCAAGCCGACACGTGGAGCGGCAAGTCGCAACTGTGGTGGACCGATGCCAGACCGGGAGACACGTTGACGATCCAGTTGCCACCGGCAACGGGAGTGATTGACTTGGATGTGGTGCTGACCTGTGCCGTGGACTACGGCATCGTTCAACTGTCTCTGGACGATCAACCCCTGGGTGAC
>NZ_JBFHKV010000362.1:0-7374 GCF_041595215.1 Stieleria sp.
CAGTCGAAAATCAACGTCGAGTGACGATCATGGGTCGGACTCGATCGGCTCGGGACGAAGGGAAGCGAAGTAGCTGGCGATTTGCTGTGACTGATCTTCGTCGAGGGCGTCGGCGATGGAGTGCATCTGGTTGCCGCTGCCGACTCCGCCTCGTGATCGGTTTCGGAACAACGCCAGTTGACGATCCAAGTACTCGGCGGGTTGTCCTGCCAGAACGGGATAGGACGGATCGTTGTCTTGACCATGACACTTCGAACAGGCGGCTACTTTCAGCGTGTCGTCGTGTTGCGAAATCAATCTTCGTCCCGCCTGAACGGATTCGTCGTCTAAGTCAAACCGACCCTGCGACGTCGCGGTTTGACTTGCGTACCACTTCGACGCGTCGCTCATCTCTCGCTTACTTAGCCGCGCCGCGATCGGTTCCATCACACCGCTGTGTCGTTTGCCCTCGGCGAAGGCCTGTAGCGATTCCCGCAAGTAGGCTTCGTTTTGGCCGGCAAGGATCGGTACACGATCACTGCCGCGTCCCATCCCGTCGGACGCGTGACAAATCGCGCATTGCTCGGTCACAACTTCTGGTGCAGCGGTGCCTTCATCGACGTCGACCAAGTCCCGATACTGGGAGTCGCTCATTTGGCTGAACTGCCGCAGAAACGCGACCAACGGCCAGATCTCGTCGTCTCGCTGACGGGTCGGCCAGGCCGGCATTCCGGTAAACTTGATCCCGTGTTTGACGATGTAGAACATCTCAGCGGAATCCAAGTCACGCAGCACATCGGGCAGGTAGGGCGGCGCGGGTGTCATCGCGGCTGGCACCGGCGGCATCGGTGAGCCTGGGGAGCCGTGGCACCATTTGCAATTGGATTGGTAAATGCCCGCGCCCAACGTCAACATGCCGGGTTCGTCCAGCGATGGAACCTCCGTCCCGGTGCTGTGAAACGCAACCGAACGATCGCTGGCAAAACCAAGCATCCAACGAGTGATCGGCCAATGACCGCTGCTGGCTTTGACGGGCACGATGCCGGAAACCAAGACGATCACTCCAATCGTCGCCAAGACCAGGCCGAGCAACGCAAGTTTCTTTATGAAGTCTTGCATACGGATGCCTCCAAAGTCGACGCACGCGTCGCGGTATCATTTTGCATTGATGGCGGTTCGGCCGAACGACCACGCAACAGATCGCCCGTCAACACCAGGCCGCCTGCCAGATAGACGATGCCGCCGACAACCAACATCACTGCCCCGCCGAGATGTTGGTCTTCCAATGGCGACAAACCGCTTAGGCCGTGCGGGTGGTGAAACAGCAATCGCGGCGACAGGGAAAGCAACGCACCGAGCAAGGTCATGTGCATCGACGTGAGCAGCAAACCGACGACTCCGGCGGCACTGCGTTGCCGGGTTCGTGGCTGCCCGCCTCCGAATGCCGACAGCCAAACCCACACGCCGGCGGCCAGGAACATGGACTGTTCCACGACGAATCCGACCGTTTCGTGTCTGGCCCAATGGTGAAGTCCCGGCCCGTGCCAGGCCCATACGATGATCAGCTCTCCGACCGATGCGGGGACCGGCGCGAAGAACGCGGGGCAAAAGCGAACAGGGTCATAGCGGCGTCCGGCAGCCGCGAGCGAAAGCATCGGAGCGACGATCGCGACGATCAGCATGTGCAATGTCATGTGCGCAGCAAACGAGTGCCGCGCCATGTCGGGAAGTGGTCCCATCCATGCCGCGGTCAAAATGACCCAACCGAGATTCCAGATCAGCAAACGCATCAGTGGCAGGTCCCCACGAAGTAGAACACCAGGGCGGTGAAGATCGTCGCGACCGCGCTCAGCAGTGACAGCAGAAAGGTCGACAGTCCGATCATGCGACGAAGATCGGCGGCAGTTGCTCCATCGTGCGGGCTGCGATCATGGCCGTCGCGATGCCGGCGACGACCGGACCAGCCGACGACGGCGATGATCACCATCGCCACCACGGTGTAGGCCATCACCGCCAACTGAACTTCACCGGCCGAGCGATCGGAGTCCGCGAACTTGGCGCAATAGATCGCTGCGGTCAAATAGCTTGCCAAGAAATGGACCGCCCAGACCGCAGGCGCGGCAACGATCCACCAGATCGATGTGACATGATCCGTTTTGTAGATCTCGTCGCGATTTCTCGTTTCGGTCATCGCCATCACTTCGCCACCATCGGGAATCCGGCGATCACCAAGCATGTAATCGCCGTCGTTAACATCAGGAAATGCCAATAGAGCGTCACATTGACAATGTCGGCGTCACAGCGTGCCGTCATCCGGCCGGCGGCGCGTCTCGCGGCACAATACAGGTGCATCACGACCCCCAGCACCACATGCAGCGCCGTCCAGATCGCCAAGACCCACACGATTGCCGGATAGACATGGGCGGTCGGATCCATTTGATGTGTCCACGGACCGTAGAGCACTGCCAAGCCGCCGGCGATGCTCAGGGCGACTCCGCAAACGATCGCCCCATAGAACCTCACCGCGTGATCCTGTCGATTCCACCGTCGCGCGGCCAACGTCGCCAAGTAGGCGAGCAGCATCGTCAGCATGGCGACGGAGGGCCAGATCCACCCGGGGCCGCTCGATCCAGTCGGCGGAAAGTCGTCGTGGGCGGTCCAGTAAAAGAAGTAGCCGAAGACCAGCGAAATGAAGGCGGTCATATCACCGAGCATGGTGATGAACATCGCCCACCAGCCGACCGCTTTAGATCCCGAGACGTAAATCGGCAACGTCAAACCGCGTCCCACGTCCTTTTCCTGTTTTTCCGGAATCGGAGCGGTGCCCGTCCACAGCCAGACCAGAATCGTGATGAACGCGAGCACGCCGCTGATCGTTGCGGCAACGTACCAGTGGTAGGTTGACAGAATGAACACGCCGCCGGTAAAGATCGCGGCGAAGTGTGTCAGGAACGTCGGTCCCGGAACCCGCAGGCATTGGATCGGCTTGGCATCGACCACCGACGTCACCAACGTTTCCCGCAGTCCCTCTTCCGCATCGGGTAGATAAAACCGCCCGGCATCGACGTCTTCGACAAAATCCTCTTGATCCCACAGCGGGTATCGACTTTCGACGATCGGAATGCTCCGCACGCCCCAGGGTTTATCGGGCACTTCACCCAACCATTCCAGCGTGCCAGCGTTCCAGAGGTTTCGCGCCACGAGGGGTTGGTTCTTTTTGGAACGTAGCACGTCATAGAGAAAGACGATGAACCCGATCGCCAGCACGAAGGCACCCACCGTGGAAATCAGATTCAACGTCCCCAACCCCAGTTCCGCTGGGTAGGTGTAGACGCGGCGTGGCATCCCCAGCAAACCGCTCAGGTGCATGGGAAAGAAGCTGACGTTGAATCCGACCAACATCAACCAAAACGCATACCGCCCCAGTTTTTCAGAAAGCTGTTTTCCGGTGACGGCGGGATAGTAGTAGTAGACGCCGGCGACGATCGGAAAGATGGTGCCGCCGATCAGGACGTAGTGCAGGTGTCCGACGATGAAGTACGTGTCATGGGCTTGGTAGTCGAACGGGGCGACGGCGACCATGACGCCCGTCAACCCGCCGATGATGAACGTTGCCAACCCGCCCAACGTGAACAGCAAACACACCGATTTGGTGACGCGTCCGATCAGCAACGTTGCGATGAAACAGAACAGCTGGATCCCGGTCGGTATCGCGACCGCCTGGGAAGCCGCCGAAAAAATACCGATCGAAATCGCCGGCAGCCCCGTCGTGAACATGTGGTGCACCCACAAACCGAAGCTCAGGAAACCCGTCCCGACCGCTGCCAACACGATCCATCCGTAACCGACCATCGGCGTGCGGGCGAAGGTCGGTACGATCATGGCGATCAACGCGATCGACGGCAGAAACACAATGTAGACTTCGGGGTGACCGAAAATCCAAAACAGGTGTTGCCATAACAGCGGATCGCCGCCACGCGATGCGTCAAAGAAGGGCCAATCGAGCGACCGCTGAAGTTCCATCAGCAAATCGCCAGCGATCAGCGGCGGAAACGCAAACAGGATCATCACGGCGACGACCAGGATGTACCACGCGTACAGCGGAATCAGGTTCAACTGCATCCCCGGCGGGCGGCATTTCATCACGCCCACAATCAATTCGACGGCCGCCGCGATCGACGCCACTTCGATGAACGAGAGTCCCAGCAGCCAGATGTCGACGCCCACGCCGGTCTGGTATTCCGTCGTCATCGGCGGATACATGAACCAACCGCCTTCCGGCGCGACGCCAAAAAAGATCGATCCGCAAACAAAGACGCCGCCGATGACGAAACACCAAAACCCGTATGCGGACAGCCGGGGAAAAGGCAGATCGCGTGCGCCGAGCATTTCGGGCAACAGCAGGATGGAGATCGCTTCCAGAATCGGCACCGCGAACAGAAACATCATCACACTGCCGTGCATCGTGAACACTTGGTTGTACTGATCGGCAGTCAAGAAATCATTGTCCGGCAGCGCCAGTTGGATGCGCATCAACAGCGCCAGGATTCCGCCGAACAGAAAGAACGTGAACGAGGCGACCACGTACCACAAGCCGACTTCAGAGTTGTTGACCGCCGTCCAATATCGCCAACCTGTCGGGGTACGCCATGCGTCGAGCAACCGTTTCGCTCGGACATCGAGTCGGTCGTCGTCGGATGCTTCGCCGGATGCGTCGCTGGATGCGTCCGTATTCAATTCAGTTGCTCCAGGTAAGCGACAATCGAATCCAGTTCGTCTTGGTTGAGCCTTTCGAATGCGGGCATTTGCACGCCTGGTTTGACATCGTGGGTACGGCTGATCCAACGCCGCAGGTGGTTCGCATCATTGGGCTTGATGGCCGCGCCCAAGCTGAGCCGGCTGCCGAAGTGGGTTAAATCGGGGCCGACTCGTCCGCCCGCGTCGGTGCCCCGAATCGTGTGACAGGCGCCGCAGCCCTTGCGGTGGAACAACTCGCGTCCCGCCGTGGCGGCCGGGCCGGACGGTTCACTCGCGTCGCGTTGTTGGCTGCGAAGCCATTGCTCGAAATCGGCTTGCGACATCACCACCACATCGAAGGCCATCTGTGCGTGAGCGGTACCGCAATACTCGGCGCACACGCCACGATATGTACCGACACGATTCGGATGCAGTTTCAAGCGGGTCTCTCGGCCGGGGATCATGTCAACTTTTCCCCCCAGAGCCGGAATCCAGAAGGAATGAATCACGTCCTCACTGGTCAATTTAAATTCAACCGGTTGATCGACCGGCAAACGAATCTCGTTGGCCGTCTCGACGCGTTGGTTCTCGCCGGTTCGGTAACCCACGCGCCACCACCAACGCACCCCGCTTACATCGATGGTCAAACTCGCATCCGGCGGAGGCCGATGCAATTCAGGCAACATCGCGAGCGCATAACACAGCAGTGACGTCAGCACCAACGTCGGAAACACGGCGCCACCCCCGATGACCAATGTCTTGGTCAACCGTGGACGGTGGCCGCCTGGCACGACGACCGAATAGACGGCCAATCCGACGACGATCAACCAAATCAACACGCCGCCGCCCAGCATCCAATGGAACAGATCCGCGATCTGCGCAGCCCCGTGTCCCGCCGGATCGAGCGTCGATTGTGAAAGGTCGCCGATCAACAAGAAGCTCATAAGGGCTGGCTGGAAAGGAACCAAGTTGCAAGGAAATCGGCCACCAAGGCGCTGGCGTAGACGAACCGGGAAACGAACCATGCAGATCGACGTCCACACGCTCGCCGGATTGCTTCAATCGGGCTGGACCGCAAATCGTGTGCCCGGCTGTCGGCATGCTGCAGTCGCAGGTTGCGCGGAGCGGGGTCTGGTTCGAGAATCTGGTCGCTTGGAGTCATTCGTAGGCTCCACCACGCCCTACCCGACCGATGTGCAGATACAATCCAGACTGTTTGATGAGAGTCGCTTTCGCTTGAGAGAATTGTGGATGGACAGGATCACTGCTTGGATCGCCCGGACATTGGGTTTGGTGTCGCTTGTGGGCTGTCTGCAATCGAATGTCCAGCTTCACGCCGGCAACTCCGGTGGAGAAGCAACCGCACAGAGTGATGGTGAACAGGTGACGACACCGCGGCGAATCGCTGCACAACACCTGCCGAATCCGATCCAGGTGCATCTCAACGTGATCTCCGGCGGGTTGCCCGGCGATGAAAACGCTTTTCAGGAGTTGCAGTCGCTCGGGGTGAAGACCGTGATCAGCGTCGATGGCATGAAGCCGGACGTGGAAACCGCCAGAAAGTACGGACTGCGCTACATCCATCTGCCGCACGGATACGATGGCATTCCGGACGAGCGTGTGAAGGAACTGGCGAAAGCCGTTCGAGGGTTCGAGGGAAAAATCTACATTCACTGTCACCACGGAAAGCATCGCAGCCCCGCGGCAGCGAGTGTCGCCTGTGTGGCGGCCGGATTGATTCCCCGGTCGGAGAGTCTGGCGATTCTGCAGCTGGCCGGAACCAGTCATCACTATCGCGGACTGTACGAATCGGCGCGTGTCGTCACACCAATAGAAACCGCCTTGTTGGACGAGTTGAAGGTGGAATTCCCGGAGTCCGTTGACCTGCCCCCGATGGCGGAAGCAATGGTGGCGATGGAGCACACCCATGAACACTTAAAACAGATCGCCGAGGCCGGATGGCGTTCTCCGGCGAACCATCCCGACCTGCATCCCGCTCATCAGGCGTTGTTGATGCGCGAGCACTTCACCGAACTGCTTCGTAGCGACGACGTGTTGAAGGAATCGGACCTGTTTCGGCACTACTTGCGTGAGTCCGAGCAAGCCGCCGAAGGACTGGAGGCGGCGTTGCGAACCTGGGCATCGAAGTCCGCCTCGGTCGACGCCCAACCCCCGGCAACGGCGAGTCGCTTCTTGGCCAAGATCTCTGCCAATTGCAAGGCCTGTCACCAGTACTCTCGGGACGTGCCGCTGAGCGAGAAGTGAAGCCGTCCGGTCTCGACCTTGAAAGACCCGAGGGCTCGCGCCCAATACCGCTAAATCGAGATTTACTCGCGTCCGGACGCTGGCGCGAACCGGCTGATGGCAAAAAAGTATCAGCCGTTTGGTGTGGGTCCTACGCGCTCTGCGCTTGTCAAAACCTTGTCGATTGAGCGGTATCGGGCGCGCGGCCTGACCCCGACGGGGTCCAAGCGAGTAGCCGGAGGTGAGCGAAGCGACACCTCCGGGCATCCGGTCCCCGTCAGACGCGACCCCGAAGGGTGTCGAAGCAAATGACGTCGGCGCCCTCGGACCCGACCAGCCCGCACGCTCGAGTTCACCGATCAACTCCTTTACGAACGCAGACTGCCGCACCGCCGGCGGATGGATTCGCTGCGA
>NZ_JBFHKV010000363.1:0-7371 GCF_041595215.1 Stieleria sp.
GCCGACTACAGAGGACTCGTCGCCTCGTCCACTACCCGAAAATTGAGCGGAGGACTCGTCGCCTCGTCCACTACCCGGAAATTGAGCGGAGGACTCGTCGCCTCGTCCGCTACCCGGAAATTGAGCGGAGGACTCGTCGCCTCGTCCACTACCCGGAAATTGAGCTGCGATAGACTACTAGCGCTCCAACAACTTTTTGATTTACGTAGCCAGAGCACTAGCCAACCGCTCACCCCACTCCCGGGAATAGCCACGCCATCAACAGGCAAACGATCAGTGCGGACAGACCTGTCGCGATGCTCATCGGCGAGATCACCTTCAGCCCTTCGGCTTCGGTCATCCCGCTCATCCGGGTGATCACCCAAAACGCGCTGTCGGTCATCCAGGACACCGGCTTGCTGCCCGCCCCGATCGCCATCGCCAGATAGACCGGGTGGAAGGGCAGGTCCGCCGAAAACGCGAATCCTTGCAGAACGCCCGCCGAGGTGATCATGGCAACGGTGGCAGATCCTTGCAGCGTTCGGATCGCCGTGGTCACGCAAAAGGCCAGCGGCAACAACATCAGTCCGGCGTTGGCGTCGACCAGCGATCCCACCGCCGTTGCGATCCCCGCTTGGCGCAACATCGCTCCGAACGCGCCGCCGGCGGCGGTGATCAAAATGATGTTCCCCGCCGAAGCCAACGAGCGGCTGACCAGCGATTTGCGTTGGTCCGCATCGATGTACCGAATCAACGTCATGCCAAACGCCAGCCCGATCGCGATCGCGATGTTCTTGTCACCGACCAGCTTCAGCACGTCGGTCAACCCGCTCGGCTCCACCGCGCCCGACTTCAACAGGTACGCCAACACACTGCCGATCGTGATCAGGATGACGGGGATCACGATCGGAAGCAGCGACTCGAGGAAGCCCGGTGAACGGCCGCGGTCGTGCGGGTCGGGCGAGCTTCCTGGCTCCACTACATCGGTTTCGGCTGCACCTGGTTGTGACTCATCGGACTCTTCTTCCGGCACCGACTCCCCAGCGATCTCGCGAAGTGGAACGTCGACGAAGCGATTGATCAGTCGCGCCGACGCCAGGGACAACACGCTACTCATGCTGCCCACGACCAGCCCGACTCCCAGCATCACGCCGACATCGACGTTCAAGATTTCGGCGACCTGCAGCGGCCCTGGAGTGGGAGGGACCAGCGAGTGCGCGATCGAACCGCCGGCCAGGATCGCCAAGATAAACAGCACGTAATCGCGACCGACGACGCGGCGCAACGATCGCGCCAAGGGAATCATCAGGTAGAACACCGTGTCGAAGAAGACTGGGATTCCGATGATGAACGAACTCACCGCCAGCGCTTCGGGGGAACGTTTCGGGCCGACCCACATCAACATCCGCGCGACGATCGTTCGGGCCGCGCCGGATTCCGACAAGCATCCGCCGATCACGCTGGCCAACGCAATTAAAATCCCAATTTTTCCGGCCGTCGAACCGAACGCCGACGTCACACGTGCGGCCGCACTGCTGTGCGTAAATGACACGGCCGCTTCCGGCGTCCACTCCTTCGCGGCAACCTCCGCGTCGGCGTACTGCTGAAGCGATTCCGGGGTGGTCAAACCCGCAACCAGCAATCCGGCCAATAATAATGTTAAAAACGCGTGCAGCCGAAACACGAGAATGCTGACCAAGACCACGACAACCGCTAGGGCAACGATCAACCAGATGCTCATCAACAACTTCTTGGTGTGCGGATTCTGAGTGTGCGGATTGCGCGTCGAACGCAAATTTCGAGAGTCTGTCTGCGTCAATCCGTCGATCTAGGCGTGTGGGCCGATGCAGCCTACAGTATGCCGTGAAGAACCTTAACAAAATTCGCAGGGCCGCGCGGCCGATGGCAGACTGCGGTATCTTACCGTGGCGCCTGCACCATGCGTCGCCTTCGATTTCCTCCCAACGCACCGGTCAAGAAGTCACGTGTCCGACTCCAACTCCGATTCAAACAGCGAGCCGTCGTTTTTCACCAAGCATGAATTTGCGATCCGCCGACTTCACTCGTTGACGGGAATCGTGCCGCTGGGTCTTTACATGTGCGTTCACCTGACGACGAACGCAAGCCTGCTGGGAAGTGTCGAGATTTTTCAGCGTGCCGTCTTCTTGATCCACAGCCCCGGTCCACTGCTGCCGCTGATCGAGTGGGGCGGGATTTTCCTTCCGCTGCTGTTCCACGCCGGTCTCGGGATCTGGATCGCCAAGACAGGCCGCAGCAACAGCAGCCAGTACCAGTTCACCAACAACAAACGCTACACCTGGCAACGTTGGACCGGATTCATCGCCCTGGTGTACCTGTTTCTGCATGTCATGCACCTGCACGGCGGGATTCACGCCGAAGGCTGGATGAACGCGATCTACAAAGTGGGATTCGGCCGATTCAGCCCCTACAACGCGGGCAGCTCGTTGGTCGACGCAATGAATCTCGGTTACGGGATCATCTGGCCGGCGATCTACCTGGTCGGCGTCCTGGCCTGCGTCTACCACTTTATCAACGGACTGTGGACCGCAGGGATCACCTGGGGGCTTTGGATTTCACCCCAAGCTCAGGCGCGGGCGAGCAAGGTTTGTGTGGCGCTGGGCGTGGTTTTAACGGTTATCTCGCTGGCAGCCTGGGCCGGAGCCGTTTTCCCGAGCAAAGACGACGTCGCGAAGATGCGTGCGATCGAAGACCGCATGTACGAGGCGGGGGTCGTGTCCGGAACCGTTCTCGAGAACGAACACAAGCGTGACTTGCGCGGTCGAGCGGCGGCGGCTGAGGAGTCCGACGACGCATCTGACGGCGAACAAGCATCCACTGGAACGACGGAGCCGGCGTCCTGACGCTGTTCGACTCCCGCCCGTTTACGCAATCCCATTCGAATCAACACACTCAACTCTTTCATCCTCAGTCACTATGTCAAATCAACGTGTGGTCGTCGTCGGTGGTGGTCTTGCTGGTCTCGCCTCGGCGATGAAATTGGCGGAACTGGGCGTCGCCGTCGACCTACTCAGTCTGACCCCCGTCAAGCGGTCCCACAGCGTTTGTGCCCAAGGCGGTATCAACAGCTGCAACGACCAAACTCGTCAGCTGGGTGACAACGAATGGAAACACTTCGACGACACGGTCTACGGCGGTGACTTTCTCAATCACCAACCGCCGGTCAAAGAGATGGCGTACTGGGCGCCCAAGGTCATCGATCTGATGGACCGCTTGGGCGTTCCGTTTAACCGCACCGGCGAAGGTTTCTTGGACCGACGTCGTTTCGGCGGCACGCTCTACAAACGAACGGCCTTTGCCGGAGCGACGACGGGACAACAGCTGCTCTACGCCCTGGACGAACAAGTCCGTCGCCGCGAATCGGAAGGCCTGATCCGCAAGTTTGAATTCTGGGACTTCTTGGGGCCGATCCAAGACGAGACCGGACGTTGCCGCGGCGTCGTCGCGCAAGACATGGTGTCGATGGAAATTCGAGCGTTCCCCGCCGATGCCGCCGTCGTTGCCACCGGCGGTTGTGGTCTGGTGTACGGTCGCAGCACGATGAGTGTGTTCTGCACCGGCAGTGCCGCCAGTCGCTGTTTCCAAGCCGGCGCAAAATACGCCAACGGCGAGTTCATCCAAGTCCACCCGACGGCGATTCCCGGTAGCGACAAGCTGCGTTTGATGAGCGAATCGGCCCGCGGCGAAGGCGGACGCGTCTGGGTGCCCCGCAAGCCACATGACTCGCGGGCCCCTCGCGACATCCCCGCCAGCGACCGCTACTACTTCCTCGAAGAACGGTATCCCGAATACGGTAACCTGGTGCCTCGCGACATCGCGACTCGCGAGATTTTTGACATCTGCGTCAACGACGGACTCAGCGTCGACACCGAACGGATGTGCGTTTACTTGGATTTGACCCACATTCCCAAAGCGGAATTGGATCGAAAGCTCGGCGGGATCCTCGAAATCTACGAGAAATTCCAGGGCGTCGATCCGCGGATCGAACCGATGCGGATCTTCCCCGCGGTCCACTACAGCATGGGCGGATTGTGGGCCGATTACGTCAAGAGTGCCGACGGAGGCCTGGAAGCCGGCGCACCGGCCAATCACATGACCAATATCGAAGGGCTCTACGCCATCGGTGAATGTGATTACCACTACCACGGTGCAAACCGATTGGGCGCCAACTCGTTATTGTCTTGCATCTTTACCGGTTTGTTTACCGGACCATCGATCGTCAATTACATCGACAATCAATCCGGCGGGCATGCCGACATCGACGCCGCCACGCTGTCCGGTGCCGTCAGCAAACAACAAGAACGTCACGACTCGCTGTTGACCGGCAACCCCGGCAGTGATGAGAACCCCTACCTGATTCACCAGGAACTCGGGGACATCATGACGCGGGCCGCGACCGTGGTGCGACGCAACGACCAATTGACCGATGCAATCGAAAAAGTGAACGAATTGCACGACCGCGCGATGAAAGTCAACTTGTCCGACACCGGCAGCTGGTCCAACCAGAACGTGATCTTTGCCAAATCACTCCAAGACATGTTCCCGATCGCCAAGTCAATTCTCGGCGGCGCGCTGCGGCGTGACGAATGCCGCGGTGCCCACTTTAAACCGGACTTCCAAAAGCCTTCGCTGACCGCGGAAGACCCGGCCGCGCGGCGGAAGCAGGCCGAGGAGTGGTGCGACGCGTTCGAAAAGAACAACGACAAATACTTAAAAAGCACCATCGCCGCTTACGACAACGCTTCGATGCAACCACAGTTCAGCTACGAAGACGTGGACACGTCGCTGCAACCGCCACGCCCGCGACTGTATGGGCTTGTCGGTGCCGATATCATCGAAGAGGTGTGGAAAGAGCGGGCCGAAGCGAAAAAGCAGCAACCCCAAATGGCTTCCTCCTAAGACATCGCTGCTCGTTTGTCCCAAGCGAGTTTTCGGTCAGACGACCGAGATCAAAACAGACCATCCAACGAACATTCAACTTTCGACAATTTCATAGGTCAACGCATGATTGCCCTGGATCCCGCCGCGAATCGCCCCCAGTTCATCAACGTCCGCGTCAAGCGACAAGATGGTCCTGGTCAAGAGCCGTATTGGCAATTGTTCAAGATCGACTACGAGCCGGAATTGAATGTGATCTCGGTTCTTCAGCGAATCGCCGCGCTCAGCAAGACGTCAGACGGCAAGAAGGTGACACCAGTCGTCTGGGATTGTGGCTGTCTGGAAGAGGTCTGCGGCGCCTGCACCATGCAAATCAACGGGCGCGTCCGGCAGAGCTGTAGTGCGTTGGTCGATCAACTGCTCAAAGACAACGCCGACGAAATCGTCTTGGAACCGATGAGCAAGTTCCCCGTGCTGCGCGACTTGATGGTCGACCGCCGGCGGTTGTTCAAGGCACTCGAAAAGGTCAAGGCTTGGGTCCCCGTCGACAGCTATTACAACATGGGTCCCGGCGAGCGACAGCTCCGTGCCACCCAAGAACAGAACTACCCGCTCAGCCAATGCATGAGCTGCGGTTGCTGTGTCGATGCCTGCCCACAGTACAACAAGATTGAACTGGAGCGGAAAAAGGACGAGACGGAGGAAGAGTTCAAGAAACGCGAAGAGAAAGCCTGGGACAAAGCGTTTGTCGGTCCCCACGCGATTTCTCAAGCGATGCTGTTCAACAATCACCCGACCGGCAAGTCGATCGCGGGCGAGCGGTTGGATGCACTGACCGCACCCGGCGGAATCCAAGCCTGCGGCAATGCACAAAACTGCGTCGCCGTTTGCCCCAAAGAAATCCCGCTCACCACCTCCATCGCCCGCGCCGGACGAGCCACCACGATCCACACCATCAAGAAGTGGTTCGAGAAGTAGAGTACTGGTGAAAGAGGTTGAGTCACCTCAGATCCCGACGATGTTAGCGGAACGGCGCGAGCCGTCCGGTATCGGGTTGAAGTTAACTTCAAAACCGGAGGGCTCGCGCCCTGCCGCTAACAAAACAGACGCCGTTTGTCCGCCGCGGATCGCGCCATTGATCCCACGATCCCCTACCGGGGCAACGCACAACACAGAGCGCTCGATGCGCCAGCACCTCACGCCGTCCGCAGATTCACTTCTCGACACAGACTGCGGATCGATTGCTCATCGGCCAAATGAAACGTGGGGATATTGGCGGCGATCAAGGGACCGGCGAGCGCACTGTAGTCGTTGATGTCCAGCGTGTTGATGATCGCCGCGACCGCTTTCCCACGGCGGGCAAATCCGATCAGGGTCGACAACGCGTCCGGAGTCGCCTGTTGCAAGATCGCAATCAGCGTCGTCTCGTTGCTGATCCGTGATTCCGTCTCATTGAGCAGTTCGGCAAGCGTCATGCCGTCGCTGCGTTCCAATCTCGCCAGCGTGGTTCGCAACTGTTGCAGGTGCACCGCGCCCCGCGACGCGTCCAGAACGACAGGCCGCAACCGATCGTTTTTGTCGAGCATCGTCGCAGATTGCTTGGCTTGGTCACGGACACGGTGGTCGCCGATCCAACCATCGGTGCGGATTCGGTCCGCGGCGTCGCGTCCGTTGGTGATGAACCCGAACGGTTGCGATTGATCGTGCAGTGAACTGGCGATCGAAAATGCGGCGGTGATCGCCAGGTCGGTTCGAATCGGCTCATGCTGGGTCGGATTGGTCTCGGTGTGCATGTCAAGCACCAACGTGGCTCCCGCGATCGACGTCGGCTCGTAGACCTTGCTGTGCAAGACGCCGGTGCGTGCCGTCGCGGACCAATGGACGCGTCGCATCGGGTCGCCGGGTTCCCAACGACGAATGCCGCGTAATCGAGTGGGATCTTCCATCACATTGTCGCGCATGCGGATTTCGCCCATCGGCCGACGTGACGCGATTTCATAATCGTCCAGTTCCACCGTCTTGGGCAGCACGGTCAAATACTGGGGGTGGGTTCCGAGCCGGTAACGGCGGTACAAACCCATCAAGTCACCGGTTTCCAGCACCGTGGGGCCGATCTGAAAATAGCCGCGGCGATTGCACTGAATCGTGTAGTCCAGATGCCGTGTTTGTCCGGGCCACATCAACAGGACCCCGATTCGGTCGCCCTGAACGTCCAGCGTCGGTGGCGTGTGAATCGTCGCCCAGCGAGGAATCAAATCTTCGACCAGCAACCAAAACACCGGGATCTTGCTGGTGTTGGTGACCGAAACCTTGACGTTCAGCGATTCTCCGATTTTCAGTTCTGCGTCGCCGCCTTCGCGGGTGGCGATCGAGCACCGGGTCCAGGTCAGCGCCAAGAATCGATTGATCAAGATCACCGCCGCTGCGACGATCGCGGCAAGCACCCACAACGAACCGCCGAACGCAAGCCCCAGC
>NZ_JBFHKV010000364.1:0-7354 GCF_041595215.1 Stieleria sp.
ACGCCCAGTTTCTCAAAGTCGGCCGCCGCGGTCAAAAAGTGTGCGGTGATCCAGTAGATGTTCCACCGTTCGGCGTAATCACCACGCATCCCTTCGACGACGTCGCGGGGGGCATGCTGTTCATAATTGGTTTGCAGCAACTGTTCGCCCTGGACCCCGGTTGCCAGATCCGTCATTTGCCCACAGCTGACGAACATGATTTTGGCGAGCTGACGGTACCGCTGGTCGCCGGTCCAGTCGGCCAGTTCCCAAAACGTGGGAGTGAACACGACGCCGAACACATCCAGGTGTTGGTTCTGCACCGAGACGCCGGTCCAACCGCGCGTCTTCAAGTCATGGTCGGCCAAACGTCCCGGCGGCAACATGACGTCCCAGACATACAGATAACTTAAGCAGACATCACCGGCATGAATTGCTGCGCGGAGGTAGCGGGGATCGCGGCTGGCCCGGTACAGTGCGGCAAACCCCTGCAACGCCGCCCAAGCCCCCTCCTTGTCTTCGCAGCGGGCGTCCAGCGTGCCGCCCCAATACGGTTCTTTCATGTCCAGATGACGCTCGATCGTGTGATCGGCTAGCTTGATCGCCGCGGCCATCCACCGATCGTTCGACGCGTAGTTGCTGCCTTTGACCAGGGGCGCGATCGCAAACGCTTCGTTGGTGGACACGGGCCGCCAATCGGACTTCAAAATACGTTCGGCGATCGCGTCCAGGTGTGTCGCGACAAAACGCATCCATTGATCTCGATGCGGGTGATCCGTTTCGGTGATGGCATCCACCATGGCGTGGAGCGTCTGGGCCTGGGAAAGCGGATTCTGACGTGGAAGCCAGCGGTGCGATTGGTAGTCATAGACGATCGGGAAACCATCGCCGTAGGGGGCTTTCCGCGTTGGGGCCGACGTCAGGAAGTCGAGCGAGTCGGCGGCCCGCTGTTTCCATTTGTCCGGTTGATCGGTGTAGGGTCGAAGATCCATCCCCAGTAGCGCCCGTGGAGCGACTTCGGCGCGATCGGCCCAGCCCATCATGATCCACGGATTGCTGCCCGGCGGTCGCGTCCGGAATCCGGCACACTGGTCGTCTTCGTGCCAGCGATCGAAGGTGTCGTTCATCTTGGCCGCCATCACGTCCGCCGGACGTGGCAGCGAGCGATCGGTGCGGGGATCAAACAAGTCAATGGACGTCCAAAGCGGATGGCGAAAGCCGTGGCCTGGATCCGGCGCCGGAGTGAACTGCAACCAAAACTCTTTCTCGATGATCGCGCCCGGCGGGATGTCGACCAAATGCGCGTCGTCGTACGGCAGGAACATTGTTTGCCGCGCCTTGACCACGCCCCGCTGGCCATTGGATGCGGTGGGGCCACTTCGCAGCGTCATCTCAACGGTCCCCTCGCCGGCCACCAAACCGAGCGACCACCAAAGATCCTCGCGTGCCGCAAAGGGTAACCGCGACGGTCGGCTGTGGATCGCCGCGACTGCCTCACCCGTCTGTTCGACCGCCGCAAACGGTAACGGATAGCGATGCTCTTCGTACAACGCCTCTTCGCCCGGTCGGCCGGACCACGTGGGGACGCGTGAAGCATCGATTCGGGTTCCCGACGGATTGCCGTAATAATTGATGCCGGGCAAGAACGGTTGCGGCGTCTCACCCTCGGCCGAATCGATCACGAATCGGACCGACAGCACGACCGGTCCGCTGGGCTTTTCTCCGGTGTAGTGCCAGCGCCGTTTGGCTTGCACCACCCCTTGAGGCGTCACGCGATAGAGGTCGCGGATTTCCCAGACGCCATCGACCGTCGAAACCGTTCCGGTCGCGATCGACCACGGCCCACGTCGTTCCACGTGGTCGGGTTGCCCGTGGTGCCAGGCCGTCGACGCATTTTCGCTCCATCCGGTTCCGATCGACCATAGACCTTCGGTGGGCGAATGCAGTGCTGATGCGGCGTGATCGGAATGGATCAGCGTCAGCCCGTCTTGATCGATGGACAACGACGGGGCTGTCTGCGCCGATCCGGTCTGTGACGCGATGGCAAGGAAACAGAATGTGGCAACAGTCCGAGCGATGCATCGCGTCGGCGTGGACGGGAGGTAGGGCATTGGGAAGGCGAAACGGGGGGCGATTGCTATTGTGAGATGGCGGGCTTCGTCAGCTCTTTGACGGCATCGACGAGTTGCCGCACCTCGGCTTCAAGCTCTGGCAAGACCGTCGAGGCGGAGTCCAGGTCTCCATCATGGGCGTAAGTTTCCAATCGTTTAGCCGTCGCGACAACCCGCTTGGCGGCAAACCAATCGGCAGACCCCTTCAGCGTGTGGGCTCCGCGTCGAACTTGATTGGCGTCCTGGTTCGCCAAGCCTTCACGTATTTCATGGATCATCTTCGGGCATTCGTCGATCAACAGCTGAGCCACTTCCTTGACGCCTTGGGCTCCGCCGGGAATTCTCGTCTGGGCGAATTCCAGGTCAATCACGTCGGTGGATTCAGGTGGCGTCGCGGGCGCCATCACGTCGGCGGCGGGACCGGATTCGGCCGGAGAGATCTGTTGGAGGGTGCTGGTGAGTCGTTCGGGGTCGATCGGTTTGGAGATATAGCCGTCCATGCCGACCTGCAAGCACTTTTCGCGATCGCCCTTCATCGCCGCGGCGGTCATCGCAATGATCGGCGTGTGTCGGCCGTTTGGTTTCTCCAGTTCACGAATCGCGATCGTCGCTTCCAAACCGTCCATCTCGGGCATTTGCACGTCCATCAGCACGACGTCGTAGCGGTCGTTGCGAACCGCGTCGACGGCTTCTTTACCGTTGTTGGCGATCGTCACGTGGTGACCACGCATCTGCAACAGCCCGACGGCGACGCGTTGATTGACCAACCCGTCCTCGGCCAGCAGAATCTTCAGCCCCGCGGACGGCTCTGCCGGTTCGCCGGAATCGGACTGCGCTGCACGATCCTGGGCGGCCTGCTCGCCGAACACCTCCAACAGCGTCTCGAGCAGCTCCGACTGGACGACCGGCTTGGTCATGTACCGCAGGATGCCCAGTTCGCGACAGCGGTCTGCATCACCGGGGCGCGCCGCCGAGGAGATCATGACCAGGGTGCAGCGGTTGATGTTCGGATCGGCGTGAATGCGTTTGGCCAATTCGAATCCATCCATTTCCGGCATCATCGCGTCGAGCAGCACCAGCTGATACGGACGGCCATCGGCCGTCGCCCGTGTCAGCTCACTCAAGGCCGCCGCACCGCTCTCAGCCGTTTCCGGCTGCATCTTCCAATTGTTCAGAATCTCTTCCAAGATTCGACGGTTGGTCAAGTTGTCGTCGACGACCAGTGTTGCCAGCCCCTCGAGCGCCGAACGGTCGATCGGCGATGCGGTCGGCTGTGGTGAACCGAGCCCGAACTCGCAGGTGAAATGAAACGTGGTGCCCTTGCCGAGTTCGCTTTCCAACCAAATCTGTCCGCCCATCATGGCCACCAGTTGCGAGGAGATGGCCAGCCCCAGTCCCGTGCCGCCGAACTTTCGCGTGATCGAAGAGTCCGCCTGCTCGAACACCCCAAACACATTCTTCTGGTGCTCCGGGGCAATCCCGATTCCCGTGTCGGACACCGAGACATGCAATCGCACCTGATCGTCAAACCGAGCTTCCTCGGCCACATTAATGACGACTTCACCTTCGCTGGTGAATTTGATGGCGTTTCCGGCCAGGTTGACGATGATTTGCCGCAGTCGCCCGGCGTCCCCGAGCAGGTACTCTGGTAATTCCGGGTCGATCCGACAATGCAATTCCAACGATTTGTCGGCCGCGCGAATTCCCAGCGTTTGTCCGGTCTTGCCGATGCAATCACGCAGGTTGAAATGCGTCGCCTCCAAAGCGAGCTTTCCGGCTTCGATCTTTGAAAAATCCAGGATGTCGTTGAGCAGTCGAAGCAGCGCGTCGGCGGAGTCTTTGACCATCGACAGGTATTCATTTTGTTCCGCTGTGTGTTGCGTGCTGAGCAACAGCTCGGTCATCCCGATGATGCCGTTCATCGGCGTGCGGATTTCATGACTCATGTTGGCCAGGAAATCGCTCTTGGCGCGGTTGGCGGCCTCGGCGGCTTCCTTGGCCAGTTGCAACTGTTCGTTGCGCTGCTTCAGTTCTTCGCGCTGCAGTTCGACTTCGCGTTGCAGGCTGACCTTTTCAACGGCGTTGGAGACCGCTCGCTGCAGGTTGTCCGATGTCAGTTCACCCTTGACCAGATAATCCTGGGCACCTTTCTTCATCGCTTCGACGGCGATCGATTCGTTGCCCTGGCCGGTCAACATCACGACGGCAAGGTGGTGATCGGGGACGGCGTCATGGAGTTCGGTGAGGAATTCCAGACCGTCCAGATCGGGCAGATTGTAATCGAGCAAAATGCAATCCGGCGGATGGTCCCGACACGCGTCAAGCCCATCTTCGCCGCAATCCGCTTCGGCCACGTCGTATTCGTTCCAGGCTTGCTGGGCCAACAGCCGCCGGTAGACCTCACGGTCTTCGGGGCTGTCGTCGACGATCAAAATACGAAGCGTCATTTCTCAGTCGTCGGTCTTGGGGAACACCACGATCCGGAACCAGTAATCTTTCAGCCGCTGAATCGCATTGACGAACCCAGCCAGATCCACCGGCTTTTGGATGTAGCTGTTCGCACCAAACTCGTAACACGCTTCGATATCCCGTTCGTCGGTTGACGTTGTCAGCACGACCACGGGGATCTTTTTCAACTCAGGATCTTGCTTGATCTCTTCGAGCACTTCACGACCATCGGTCCCGGGCAGATTCAAGTCCAACAGAATGATCCCCGGACGCGGCGCGGTGTCGGCCGATGCGTAATCGCCGCGGCGGTGCAGGTAATCGAGTGCCTCGTCACCGTCGCTGCATCGGTACAGCGAATTGCGAAGCCCCGAGGACCTCAAGGCGCGGACGGTCGCTTCAAAGTCCTCCGGACTGTCTTCGACGATCAGGATCGGTTGATTGCTCCAGTCGACCATCAGTCACGCGTCTCCTCTGCATCGGGTTTTGCACAATCGGCTCGAGTGTTTCCGATGGCATCGAAATGACACGTCCAACCTTCGCCTACGAAAAATAGCTCGGTCAACTCACGCGACGATTCCTTTTTCAAGCGTGAAATAAAACGTGGTGCCTTCACCGTACGTCGATTCCAGCCAGATTTTACCACCATGTCGCTCCACAATCTTCTTCACAAACGTCAATCCCGCGCCGGTTCCGCCGCCGTACTTGTCCCGGGCGTGAAGCCGTTTGAAAATTCGAAAGACGGACTCCTGGTGCTTTTCTCGGATGCCGATCCCGTTGTCACGGACATAAAAGACGAAGCCGGTTGGGTTCAGACCGTTGCCGCCGGACTCATCATGTTGCTGAAAACCGATTTCGATCCACTTGTCCGCCTTGTCATTGTACTTTACCGCATTGGTGATCAGATTGCGAAAAACTTCAACGATTCGGACCGAGTCACAGGCCACGGTCGGCAAATGTCGCGGTACCCGCACCTCAATGCCCAGTTCCTCTAAAGTAATATGCATCATGTCGAGAACTTGTTCGATGACGTCGTTCAGGTCGGTCGGAGCGATCGCCAGTTCGGCGCGGCCGACACGGGAATAATGCAGGAGCGAATCGATCAGGTTTTCCTGACGTAAACAAAGCCGTTGCAGCGTCTCAAGTTTTTCGTGGCCGGCCTCGTCTAACTTCCCGGCATAGTCTTCGGCAATAAACGAGGAGTAACGTGAGATCCCACGCAACGGTTCCTTCAAATCGTGCGAGACGATGTAGGCAAAATCATCGAGTTCTTGATTGCTGCGTTCCAGTTGGGCGTTGGAATCGGTCAATTCCTGCGTTTGGGCTTCCAGTCGACTGGTCCGCTCCCGCACCAATTCCTCCAGGTGCGCGCGATGTTTCTCCAACTCTCGATCACGTTGTTGGATTTGATCGAGCATGGTGTTGAAACCGTCGCATAGCACGCCGATTTCGTCACCGGAATTGCTGTGCACGCGTGCGGAAAAATCCCCTTCGCCAGACACCTTCTTGGTCGCAGCGGCCAATTCCAGGATCGGCCTGGCAATCTCTCGCTGCAGCAGTGAGCCGAGCAGGATCGCGATAAACAGACAAATCAACAGCGAGAGCGTCGCGAGGAAAATCTTGTGACGCGTCGTCGCGTACAGGTCTTTCATGCTCGCCCGCAAATAAATCCTTCCCATCGTCGCTCCGTCTCGGTCAATCGATTTCGACACGTGCAGGAACTCACCTTCGAAAAGGAATTGATCTTCACCGGGCGGCAGGACCACTTCTTCGGACGCGAAATCAGGGGCTTGGTAGGAAGCGAATCGGTTTCCATTGGCGTCGAAGGTTTGCACGAACAGAATCTTGGGTTCCAGACGCGCCGACGCCAAAACTTCCGCCCCCGTGTCAACGTCGTCAAAGACCAATGGCGTGATGCTGGCGTCACCCAACGCATCGGCCAACACAGAAAACTGACTCATCATGGCGGTCTTGGCCGAGCGATGTTGCTCGACCAGTCCCGCGACGGTCGACAACAACAACACGATGCTGACGACGGCAATCAACGAACCTGTTAATTTGACTCGAATCGACAGGTCGCGTAGCGGTCGCATGCTGATTGATCCAGATTGAATGTCTTAGAGCACCGTGACAATTCTTAAGCGTAAGAGGGGGGAAAGAACCTTTAGCTGTCCGCGTTTGGCATGGGTGTCGTTGACAACCATCTTGACACGCTTTTCTTGAAGATCGTTCCAGTAACAAATGATGATCCCCGACTTGGCGTAGACCAACGACTCGGCCTCGTTTTCCGCCTCTCCGACCAGGACCACCGGTTGCCCCGTGGTTTTCTGCAAGGCCGCTTCGACCCGTGACTGTGCCGTTTCCCCGAGAACCCCGGGTGCGGAAGAACGTGAGATAAATAGAATGTGGCACGGACTGTAGCTGTTTTGAAACTCAGCGACCGAGCTGTACTGGATGACTTTGATCGGTTTGCGCTGGATCGTATCGGTCGTGATTCTCGTCGAATGGATCGATGCTCCTTTTCCATCCGGGCGGATGTAGGCTCCGAACGGATTGTTTCCCAGCACGCCGATCACGAAATCTTTGTCGGCTCCCTTAAACGGCTGCTTCGGCCATTGAATCAAGCCGCCCAAAAAATAAAACCAACCGGCTTTGATGTCGTATTCGTTCTGCGGCGCCGGCTGTTGGGCGTCGAGGGGGCGCGCATCGATCAGCAATCCACAGGTGATCAAAACGCAAAGCAATGAAAGTGAACGGCGCATGTGCAGCCTCGCGGACCTTTGTGGCGTCCGCCATTCCAAACGGTATCCGGCACCACC
>NZ_JBFHKV010000365.1:0-7344 GCF_041595215.1 Stieleria sp.
ACCGAAGGTGTCCGCCGGCGAGCAGTGCCAGTGTCGCCGTGCCGTGGCCGGGGTTTCGCAACGGGCCGGTGTTGCCGGGATCACGCGCATCGTCGGATGGACTGCCGTCGATGAAGTTGCGCTGTAGTCCCTTTTCGACGAGGTCCGTTTGCAGGGTCTGGTGGTCGGGGTCATAGCCGGTATCCAAATGGGCAACACGCACGATCGCCTGGGGGGAACCGACCAGATTGCGGGCGCCGGCCAACTGGGAAAACCTGTCACCCAAATGCCAGGCGAACTGACCCGGGCGAGTGGGCAGCTCTAGATTTTGGTCCTCAAATGCACAAGCCTCGCCCGCCGCGGCAAGTGTCGCGGGTTGTCCGGGAATCATTGGCAACCAGTCCTGCACAAGATCCGGTTCGATCAGGTCGGGGGTCGCGTCCGACGCCAGCCCCAATCCGCCGGCCATCATCTCGCGCGCCTCGTGCACCATGTCCCACGGATTGCCGCCACCGAAGGATTTCTTGGGCCGCGCGAGTATCCAATCCTTGCCATCGGCTGCTGCGAGTCCGAGCGTCGATGAGGACGTTGAAAAAAGCGGCTCGAATTCAAACTGGTTGCCGGCGGCTTTCAATGCATCACCCGAAGCGGCCAATGCGCCGGATGCAGCGGCGGGCAGTCGTATCAGGAAACCATTGATCGGCGAATTCGACGGGTCACTCATGGGTCGGATCATTCAAGAGTTTGACAAGGGATCGAAGCGAGCATCCGTTCCGCGGGGGCATAGAAGACGGCATTTCTAGCGAAGAGTTTTACGGGTGGTCTTTTTCTTCGAAGACTTTTTAGGCTTGCCGTTCTTTGCAGCAGGCATAGCGACGGTCTGTTTGTCTCGATTTCCGCTGCGATTGTTGTTGCGGCGAACCAACGCGTGATACCAAAGCTGCATTAGAACCAAGACGGCTTTGGGGTCATCGGATCGGATCTGATGGGCCAACTGCTCGTCATAGGCGATGGAGAACTTTTCGGGTGCCAGCGAAGCCATCTGGTTCTTCAGTTCTTCTGTCGCATGCTCTGCTTTGTCGGCGTGATCCGATAGCAATTCAATGAAGTGGTCGTTGCGAATGCTGGTGGACCAGACGCTGATCACTGACCGTGCGAACTGTCCGATCGCCGAGGGTGTCCAACGCATGACCTTGCTTTCGTCAAGCTTTCGCAGTTCGCCGGACAGCTGCTCCAGAATCGTGTTTAGATCCCAGAAGTCGGCGGCGATCGGGTTTTCCGGGTCCATGCTGTCGACGATCAAGTCGGCGATCCGACGACAGACCTCCAAAAGGTGTTGTCGCCCACCGGCGGCAAATTGAACCTCGGCGATTTGGGGACCCGCTTTTGCATAGCGCACATAGGACGTCGCCAGGGCCGCCAGATGTGCGGTCAACAACTGTTCGACGGAAATGTCTGGACGGATCGCTTTGGCGGTGTTCAGTAGGTCGTACCACAACGCGGCGACCTGTGAATCTTCATCCGAGGTAAGCTGTTCGGAATCCATGTCGATGGCATTGACATACGCGCGCCGGAGCTGGTTTTGTGAATCACATTGCCGTAACCAGATCCGAGCGCGATTGGCAATCTCACTCTGCACCATCGCCTTGACGCTACGCTTGAATCCGGAAAAACCGAACCCTTCGTAGGTCCGCTCATTGAGCATCTCGCCGGCATCGCTGTTGAAGTAGCCCAGATACCACAACCGCGTCAGGGTATCGAGAATGCGTTCCAGTTGGATCTGCCGGAGCCCGCGATCGAGTTCGTGGCGTGCCGCCACCATGCGAGATTCCGTCGGCGTCTTCCGTCCCGATTTGAACGCCAACCTGCCTCGCTCGGCGACGCCATCAATTCCCTCGACCCTACTTTGGTTGGTTCTGGCAAAACGTCCCCACATCACGCAAACGCACTGGGCGAAGGAAATCGTTGTCACGTGCTCGCTGCCCTGGAAAACGGATCGTTCCAATTCAGAGATCTCCGCGACGACATTGCCCAACACTTCACGGAGGTGCAGATCCGGCGACGAAGAAGTTGGTTGCGAGAGCGACGTTGCGATGGTGCCGGCAATGTTCTCGCACAACTGAATCAATTTTTGCCGACCGCCAATCTGGAACGCGGCGTGGGGGCGGCCCCGATGCACTTCTTGGCAGGCTGTCGCAAGGGCCGTCAAATGAGCCGAAAGAAGTTGTCGACAATTGAGTTTGACGTCTTTTTCCGCTGCGAATTGAGTGTAGAGTGCCGCGCAGTACGACTGAGCCTCGGTGTCCATCACGTTGATGTCTTCCAACACCGCCTTACGATAGACGCTGCGGATGTCCGCACTCAACTCATAGAGACGCAGCCACGATTCGGCGAACTCGTGCGGATCAAACTGAAGACTGAGCGATCGAATGTGTTTCAGCAGATTGGGAAACGCATAAGTTCTCATCCGCCAGATCGCCTCGTTGAGAATATCGTCCTTGCGATAGGAGACTTCTTCGTAGCAGGCCAAGCGATAGGCGGTGAGCAGTCTTTCTTGCAAGACGTGAAAGTACGGCACGCTGCCGTCGCCCTGTGCGGCGGACGCCAAGGACGGTTTTTGCAGGGCATGTAGAAAACGCTTGAATTCCGGTGTGGTCGAGTCCACGTGGGCGTGGGTTTGTTCTCCATCGGACGTGGTTGATTGTTCGTCACTTTCCTCTGCACCCTGGCGATTAAAGCACCAGCGTTCCAGTTCGCGACAAAGTTTGGATGCGACGTGATACCCCAGCATTCGATACGCAGAAACCTGTTCTTCGGTATAGAACTGATTGACCGTGGGTTCGTCGGGGAAAGTCGGAAACCGGTGACGGATCTGTTGAATTTCGATCGGGTCGGATTCGGAAATCGCCATCTGGCAGTAAATCAACAAGCCTTCCGTGGCGTCGGGATAGCGGACCCGCATGCAGATGTAGGGCTGGTGCACCAAACGCTGTTCGTCCAAGAGCAATCGTCCGAAATCGATAGGTGCTTCGTGATCAAGGTCGACAAAGCGGATGCCCATTTCCGCAGACGTCTTCTCGCACATTTTTGCCAGCGTGCCCAAGTGGTTGTCGCCGACGTTGGCCCCGGCGTCGCTGACGACAATCAATTGACAGCGCCGTTTCAGCAAAGCCGACACGCCCAGGTAGTCCGTGAACCCGCCGTCGGCAACATAAAATGACTTTGCCGACCGTTCCCGCAACCTTTTCGGCGCATCCGGTCCGACTTCACGCGGCAACAGCAGCATCTTCAAAAAGTGCGGAACGCCTTTCTCGTGAATCACGCAGCTGCCGATAATCCAGGCCAATCCGAACGCGGTCAGCGTGCTCGGCCAATCCGCTCTCGACACCCAATGGATCAGCCAAGCGAACGCTGCGGAAATTCCCGCGACCACCAGCCACCCCAGGTTGCCCGGGCGGATACTCTTGATATCGGTTTTCTCTGTTCGATAGACCTGCATTCCCAAGCCGGTGTTAAAAAAGTCGACCAATAACGATAGGCAGCGGTTGGTCGTCATGAACGCGGTGACCGCAGCACCGGAGAGCGTCACGGCATCAGCCAACGTTACCGCTTTGGCAGTGTCGTTTTTTGACAAGGCAACTTGTTTGGTGCAGATTCGATTGTTGGAATCGTCCAAATCACCGCAGTATCGAGGGGTGAACATGAAGGTCCGCGAATCAATCGTGTAGCCGCCGTTGACCGTCGCCGGTTGCAACGATGCAGCCAACAACAACGGATATGGCAAGCCGTCGGCGGTGGGATCGAGTTGATACAGTTGAACCTCCTCCAACGATTCGTTGCGGAGGTGCGATGGGACGAGGAAATTTGAACCCAATTGTCTTCGATAGAACCGAAACACCGTGGCAACCTGGTGGCGGTAAACACCACCGATCGCTCCGACGGTTGCCAACAACAACCAGAACCCCAGCCAGGATCGACGTGCTTGCTGGTCGTAGGGCGGAACCACATACGTGCTGGGAATGTCTTTCGGTCGAATTGCAGCAGGAAACAGGGCTTCCAGAAGGAGCCGATTGACGTTGGCATAGCTGGATTGATCGGTCGCCGAGGGAGCGTCTGATTCGTAGCTTTTGGTCAATGCGATTCGATGCGCAGCGTTGGCGATCGCATTTTTCTGTGAATTAGAAAACTCGAAGTCGTCTGATCCGAGAAACGCTCGAATCTCTTTGTAAACCGGATTCGGCAAATTGCCCGTCGATGAGTTTGTCGGCAGAGTGGGATCTGCCGTCGGAACTGCTGTCGGAACGGTGGAGAACCCGGTCAAAAGTGATTTGGTGAACTCCGGCGTTTTCAGCTTTTGATTCCAATCGTCGAGCCGTTCATTCTGAATGCTTTGAAGTGTTTTAAGATCGTCAAAGCGCCGTCTCATGGTCGCAGCAACGGTACCGCCTTGAGATTGGTCAACGCTCGTGCGTTTTAATTCCTCCGGTTCCGGCAACTTGGTCGACCGGCCGGTCGCGGACGATGGATCGTCTGACAACGCGAGTTGGTATGCGTAAAAAGCGCCTAGCAATCGCTGCTCCAGCATCCACGGCGAGGGTTCCGTGGGGCTCTCGGATTGGCTATCGGTGCCGAGTCGGGTTTGAGTTGGAATGTGGGACAACCACCCCCAACGTCGAGTCGCCAGGGTTTGCTGCCATGGGTCACGAAGCCTGAGTTCACTCGGCAGGGTGTCCGCGACGTTCTGTGCGTGGGTTTGTTCGTCGGAGGAGGCGCCGTGTAACGCAAAAACATTTTCGAGTGTCTGCCAGTCACTTACGTCGCCGCGGACCAGATCTGGGGCGCGATGATTGGTGTACTGACTGATGTTTTCTCGTCCCATCCAGTGAATCATTGAAAACACCAAGAACATCGTCACGCCAACGGCAACGAACTGCTGTACGTGCTTCTGCCAGCTCTTGGCCTCCTGACGTTCCGATCGGAACAGCCGATCGCTACCGAAAAAGACGAGCACTTGCAGCGTACCGGCGATCACCGCCAACCACTGCGCGTAGTGGTTAAGAAAAATTGATCCGCTGGCAGCCGCATGGATATTAGTTGTTCCGTTGCCTAGGAAAATCGCAATCGACGTGAGGCACGCCAACACCAACGCCACAAACGACCACGCTCGGATTTTGATGTGTTTTCCTTGCAGATTCCATTTGTCTCGCCCGAAGGCCCAACGTAAAGCCGCGAAGCAGATCTCGACGGCAACAAAGAGCATCAGAAACGCCATCGCAGGGATGAACGCGATCAGCAGTTCATTGCCCACCCGAATCCCCAGGACTTCCAAATAGAGAATGCGGAATGTGGGATCGTCAAACGACCGCCAAAAAAGCGCAGCCAGCGTCGCTAAGACTCCGCAAATGCCGACATAGAATGCTGCGCTAAAGAAACAAGACCACAGATAGGCCGGCAACACTTCCATCGGACGGCTGAGGTAGCCGCCGACCGCTGCCAGACGATCCGGATCCAGCTTGCCCGTCGCCGGATCGCGCCCGAGATGCCAGCGTTTAGTTTCGTCGTCGTCATGGAAATTTGTTGCGTTTCTGTCGCGGGTCGGATCATTGGCCGAATGATTCGCCGGGCCGTTCGCCGAATCGTCATTGGACTCATCGAAGCGTTCCGCTTGGGCGATCAAGTGACCGGCGATATAGCCGCCGCCGGAAACGCTGGCCAGATAGTCGACGAAACGCAAGAAACCTCGATGCGACAGTCCCTGCAGAAAGCCGTCGTTGTACAACGCCGAACGGATACCGCCGCCAGAAAGCGCCAATCCGATCAGATTCTTGGGACGCTCTCGCACATCCTTGGGAGGCGGGGTTTGAAACGCCTTTTCACGTCGCTGGTGAATCGATTGCCACTCTTCTCGTTCCCAGTGGATGGGGTCGTCTTTCATGCCAATGCTCAGCGGGTATCGCGGGTTGCCCGCCGCGTCGTCTTCGGGTCATTACGATCGCTGCGCCACGTCGGGTGGTGGAAATGAACGACGAAGTCGCCGTTGTACGATGCGACGGCTTCGCTGAATTCGAGCCTGCCGATCCGTTGCCAATCGTCGAACTGCCAGCGTTGCCGCAGTAGGCCGCGACGTGTCCCCTGGTCGGTGACATCGATGTTGAAGATCAGCTTTCGACCCGTCGATGCAGAACTGCCGCGGTCATACAGTTGTTCCAGGATTTCATCACGGAAATCCAACGCATCACCCTCGATCCGCGGCTGATCGGCGGCGACCGTCAATCGCATGAAGGCCGGTGTCCGTGTCGGTTCGTCGTCGGGCTTGCCCAATTCGGCGATCGTGTGCAACTGTCGGATCGCCGGTTCGACGTTGACAAATTTGAAAAGCAGCCCGGTGATCAACAGGATGGGCGTTCCCCACCCGCGTCGCCACGGCGTCACGTCGGGTGCGTTGCGTAATTCGGCGTCGTTGATGTAGGGCGTTCGCTGGCCGCCGATATCCTCCTGGGTGATGAAGTCGGCGGTGCGGAGCTTTTCGCGGTGTTGGGCGTCGGTGGTCGGGTAGAGTTTGCCCACCATGGACAACGATCGGATGCGACCGCGCCGCGTTTCGCTGCAGCAGGTCGAATAGCGTGCGATGATCAACGCTTCGCTGCCCTGCCGGAAATGCCCGCTGAATTCAGTGTCCGTGTCGATGATCCAGCGGCCCAACAGGCAGACACCGTTGGGGTGCAGCAGTCGGCGGAACCCGCGGCGATCGGATCCCCACCGCAAGTCCGCGCCTGAATCGACCGTGCGTTCCGCGGCCGTTTTGAATTGCCAGGGAATTCCTTTGGACAGAATCCCACGCAGTACGCGCCCCAACGTGACTCCATAACACGGCAGGGGCGGCTCTCCTTTGTCACCCCAGGTCAGGTAGTAGGCGTTGTGGAACAGCGCCGCTTTGACATCGGCATAGCGGGAGCCGGCGTACGTCCGGTCGTCGACATCGATGCCTTGCGGTCCGAGATGGTCGCTGTCAAATTTCATGACCTACAAGTACCTGCGGCGGATTTGACGACGGTAGTACCAGCGGGCAAATAGCCAGTGCGTCAACAGCAAGAACAACAGCAACGCGATGACGATCAACGTCAACTTGACGATGCTCGCCGTCGAAAGCCGCACGGCCGGCGGTTCGGCACGCTCCGGATTGGCCGGCAACAGGTACGGCGGCTTCGGCAGAAATGCTTCCGATCCGTCACTGCGTCCGTCATTGGTGGTCTGACGCGGCCAGCGATAGCGATCGTCTTGAAAGGAAAGTTCGTACAGCAACGTGTCGCCGTGCTGGGCAAGGATCGCGGCCACGTCATCGGTGAGCAGTCGCCCGTTGGGAAA
>NZ_JBFHKV010000366.1:0-7337 GCF_041595215.1 Stieleria sp.
CACAACCCCGACGGTTTCACCTGCTGGATGACCGGTGCAGGTGTCAAACCTGGGGTCAGCCATGGGGTCACCGATGAACTGGGACAGAAAGCGGTCCAGGACGTTCATCCGCTGTACGACTTCAACGCTACGATCCTGCATCTGTTAGGGCTCGATCACGAGCGATTGACGTTCGAACACAACGGCATTCAACGCCGCCTGACGAACGTCGAAGGCCACGTGATCCGAGAGATCTTGGCGTAGCCGATTTGACGTTTACGTTGATGATCGTCCTGCATGCAATCGTTTGACGCTGCCAGAGACAGTATCAGATTACGTTTTCCCGCGGGTTCGCGTGACACCGGTCCGACGGCGTGTGCGGCGCAGGGACAGAACACAGCCAGCGAGTCCGAGCATCAGCAGGCCGCCGGGTTCGGGGACGGCCGTGATGTTCAACACGCCAACCCCAAGCCCTTCACCGAGCCGAAAGTCAAATCCGCCCGAACCGGAGGTCATCCAGTTGTCGATAATCGGATTGCCCCGGCTGTCGGTAAAGGATCCATCGCCGGGAATGTCGAACAGACGCACATACTGAATGTTGTTCAGATCGAGCAGCCCGCCGCTGACGAGCGGATCGGTGCTCAGATCATCAAGATCGAATGGAGTGCCAAAACCGGCCGCGTGTTTGCCGGCAAGGTTGTAAACATTGGTGACATCGAAGGGAGAAAAATTGTTTCCGAAACCACCCGGCAATGGCCCCGTGTTCAGACTGACGCTGGGGAAACGAGCGAAATCGGTGCCATTGGTTGAGACATCAACGTACGCGAATTCCGCAAAGAGCCCCGGCGTACCGGCGGCATTTTTGCCGAACAAGAACCCATTTTCGAACACGGCAAAATCGTGGCCGGCTCCATTGCTGATTCCGGCAGCAAACTGAACCGTCAAGTAGCCCGGGGAAACTCCCGCCGCGATCTCCGTCGCATCCAGATCGCCGAGGCTATTGAACCCGCCGGTTTGATTGATCGACGTGCTACCACGCGGACCAAACATCGTCCGCGTCGAATCGATCACGTCGGCCCAGCCGACGAATCTCTCGTCGTCTGCCGCGATCGCACCGTCGATCGCATGGCTGGTGTCGTTCGGGCCCGAATAGATTTCGGCAAACAGCGTCGATGGGGTCGATGCAAACAAGACGGCACAGGACATGATCAAGGGGCGAAACATGCCAGGAAACTCCTTCGTGAATCCATTCCAAAACGCAACCGTCGCTCGAAAACGCGTCCCCGCACTCGCATCCAGGGGTCGCCATCAACGAATGGCTAGGACACGGGCGTAAACGACCGCTGTAGAGAGACGAACGCAAAGTGGAATGGCAGGTTGAATACAATCCAGTGCGAGAATCAACCGCGCACTGCAACGTTCGCCTCAATCCAGGAAGGCACCAAAACGTCTTCGCGAGGTAGGTCTTCTGACTCACCACCTTTTCCGATCGCTCACTGCCTTCTCGTTCGCATTGATTGCGAACAATGGCTGTTTTCAAGAGAGAAGCGATGGATGCGATCCAAACGGAATCGCGGGTGGCACACAGCGGCCGGACCGTCCCGGAATTTCACCGGAGTTCCCTGTTCACTCGCCCGGCTGAGACCGGGCGAGTCACCTCGAACGCGTCGTAGGATAGAAAAAGTTTTCCTGCTGTCAACACGCGCTGCTTAGTGATCATGTCCTTCGTGATCGTGCCCTTCATGATCATGCGTCACGTTTCCGGTATACGACTTGCCTTCGATTTCGATCGTCACCGCACCTTCGGCACCGGCATCGAGCCATTGATCCAACTTTTCATCGACCGAGGTAAAACGCGACGATTGTTCCGGCGGATCGTTCGTGTCGGGATTGGCCGACAAATCAAACGAAGCGACTTGGCCATCGTGCTTCAGACTGACCACCAGTTTGTCGGCCGCGATGGGAACCGGCTTCGTTGCTGAAGAGTCCAGGACGTACATCGAGATCCCATCGGCGCCATGGACCAACTCTGCATGAAACGCTTCTTTGCCGAGTTCAACGAGTTCTCCCCCATGCGGACCGTGCTCGGGGTGCCCGTGGTCATCGTGCGTGTCGGTCGACGCGTGGGATCCGGTGTCGGGGTCTCCGGTCGCTGAAGTCGGTGGGTTTGTCGAGGAATTGCAACCGGTCAACAAGACGGCCAATGCGACAGCGGAAAAGCAAGTGAAAGTGGTTTTCATCGCGTTCTCTCAAGTGGTGAGGGAGGATTCGTTATCGGTGGATGTCGCCACGACGTGTGACGATCTGTCTTTCAAAATTTGTTGTCCGGCACCGACCCCGATGGTCCAGAACAGCGCCGGGCGAACAAAGAATTCCGCCAGCGTGCTGGTCAGCAACCCGCCGACGATCACGGTGGCGATCGGGTACAGGATCTCTTTTCCGGGTTCTCCGGCGGCCAACGCCAATGGCAGCAACCCGATTCCGCTGGTCAGCGCCGTCATCAACACCGGCGCCATCCGTTCCTGACCGGCTCGCCTGACCATCTCTCGTGTCCAAGATTCGCCTTCGTGCTCGACCAGATGCAGGTAATGGTTCAGCAATAGAATCCCGTTGCGACTGGCGATCCCACACAACGAGATAAAACCGACCATCGCAGCGACGGTCAGGTTTTGTTCGGTCAGGACCAGCGCGGCGACGGCTCCGATGAACGCAGTCGGCAACGCAACCAGGACCTGCAACGAGAAGTTCACGTTGCCGAACAGCGTGTACAGCACCAGAAACATGCCGACCAACGCGACGACCGACAGCACGGCCAGTCGGCGGGAAGCGGACTGCTGACTCTCGAACTGACCGCCGTATTCGATAAAGTAACCCGGTTCCAACTCCATTGTGGCCAGTTCGGTCTTGATGTCGTTGACGACATCGACGACACCTCGCTGGGACACGTTGGCTTGCAAGACGATCCGTCGACGGACCTGTTCGCGTTTGATCATGTTGGGACCGCCACTCTCGTAGATTCTCGCGACCGATTCCAACGGCACTACCCCGCCGTCGGGCAGCGGAATGACCAGCCGCTTCAATTTCGAGACGTCTTCGCGAAACGGTTCGTCCAATCGAACGAGCAGATCAAACGTGCGTTGACCGAGCAGGACCTGACTGACGACTTCTCCGTTCATCGCGGTCTGTACGATTTCCATCACGTGTGCCGGGCGCAAACCGTTTTGCGTCAACGCCCTGCGGTTGAGTTCAATCCGAAGTTGCGGGATATTGGTTTGCTGTTCGATCAAGACATCCGCCAGCCCCTCCACTCGAGAAATGCGCTGCTTCATCTCTTCGGCTTTGTTTCTCAAGACGTCTAAGTCGTCGCCGTAGAGTTTGATCCCGATCTGGGCCTTGACCCCAGAAATCATGTGGCTGATCAAGTGGGCGAGCGGTTGTTCGGTGCTGGAAACGACGCCGGGGATCTCATCCATGGCGTGTCGAATTTCGTTGATCGTGTCTTCGCGATCCGCATCGTCGTCGATTTCCAAAAACAGCTCGGTGACGTTGACGCCTTCGGCATGTTCATCCAACTCCGCTCGCCCGGTGCGGCGGGCGATCGATTTGACGTTGTCGATTTCCATCAATCGTTGTTGAACGCGCTGGCCGATCTTGTTGCTGGTGGCTAGCGACGTACCGGGGGCGAGCAACGCGTTGACTTGCACCGAACCTTCATTAAACGGTGGCAGGAAATCACGTTCCAATTGAGACGCTGCGACCAGCGCAAAGGCGACCAGCACGGCGGCAATGCCCAGCACCGGGCCAGCCATTCGCGTGCTCATGTTGATTGCAAATCCTGCGATGCCCTTGAGCCCCTCCAGCAACCGACCTTCCTCGGCGGTTTCTCCACCGAGCCATATTTCCAGCGTCTCGATCACGATCCAGATGACCGGCGTCAATCCGATCGTCCACCAGAGCGGATCACCGGGCAAGCCGATCGGTAGAGCCAGCAGATGAATCACTCTGGGCAGCACCCAATAAACGACGAGAGCCGCGATACCCAGCGACAAAACCGGCAACACCCATCTCCACACCCGTCGACCGACCAGTAGCAACGAGGCCAAGACCGGGGTGACGGTCAACGAGACGGCCAGCGAGACAATCAACGAGACAACGTATCCCATCGCCAACGACACAAACAACTTGCCTTCCATGCCTTCGAGCGCGAACAACGGAATGAAGACCAGGACGACGATTGCCGTGCCGTACACGACGCTGCTGCGGACTTCGATGCTGGCTTCGTAGACCACTCTCAAGATCGGGCGTGGATTGGCCGCGTTGCGATTCTCTTTCAGTCGCCGAAAGATGTTTTCGACATCGACGATCGCATCGTCAACCAATTCACCGATCGCGACAGCCAACCCGCCCAGCGTCATCGTGTTGATCGACAATCCGAACGCGGCGAAGACGCAAGCGGTGGCGATGATGGACAGCGGGATGGCCGTCAGGGTGATGAAGGTGGTGCGGAAATTTAAAAGAAACAAGAACAGGATGACCAACACCAGCACGCCGCCGTCGGCCAGCGCCTCGACGACGTTGTCGATCGCTCGGTCGATGAACGATCGCTGTGAATAGACGTTGGCGATGCGGATGTCATCCGGCAGCGCGATCTTCAGTTCTTCCAACGCTTGCTCAATCGCCTGGTCGACCGCACGGGTATCGCTTCCGGGTTGTTTGTTGATTGTCAGCACCACGGCCGGGCCGCCTTCGACGTTTCCGCTTTCATCACGAGTGTAGGCCGACGAATCGCCGCGCATTTCCTGGACGCCTTTGACTACACGGGCAACGTCGCCGAGCGTGATCGCCCGACCTTCGCGAAGCGTGATTGCGATTTCCCGCAACTCGTCCAAACTGGTGATTCGCCCCAAACCCCGGACGAGCAATTCATTGGCACCGCGTTCATCCAGATAGCCACCGGTCGCATTCAGGTTCGATTCGGCCACTGCCGTATGCACATCGTGCATCGTCAGGTCGAACGAACGCAGTGCGTCGGGGTCGACCAGCACCTGGTATTGCATCCGGCCGCCGCCCATCGTGAACACTTGCGACACACCGGGGATCGTCAACAGCCGTTGGCGGACGACCCAGTCGGCCAACGTTCGCACTTCCATCGGCGGCGTCTGTCCTCCTTCACTCCACATCCCGTACATCAGGATCTGTCCCATGATGGACGAAATCGGCGCCAGGGTCGGCTTGACACCGTCGGGCAACTGATCGGTGGCAAGCTGCAGCCGTTCGGTGACCACCTGTCGATCGTTGTAGATGTCGGTGTTCCAGTCGAATTCGACGTAGATGACCGACAGACCGATGCCGCTGCTGCTACGGACGGCTTCGACACCGCTGGCCCCGTTGAATGCGGTTTCCAGCGGAAACGTGATCAACGCTTCGACTTCTTCGGGCGCAATGCCCGGGGCTTCGGTGATGACCACCACCCGTGGACGATTCAAATTGGGGAAGACGTCGATCGGCAACCGCGTGGTTTGATAGCCGCCGACGAGCAGCAAGACCACGGCAACGGCCAGCACGATCAGCCGGTTGCTGAGCGAGAACGAGATGATTTTGTCTAACATGGTCGCAGAGCGGTCGAATTCCGTTTCCGGAGCAGGGGGTTCGGTGGCGGGCGAGGGGGCTTTCGCTCGACGATCAGTGGTTGTGACCGGCGTGGGGATCAATCGCCCCGCCGGACCGGTTCTTCATGGCCATCTGCAATTGATGGGCGCCGCTCACGGCGATCACCTGTCCCGGCCAGACTTGCCCGTCATTGTGGATCGCGACGTTAATCGAATCGCGGGCGATGATGGAAACGGGGACACGATCGAAGTGGTCGCCATTTTCGACGAACAAATAGCGTTCGGCACCTTCCTCGGCGACGGCGTCCTTGGGAACGACGATCGCATTTTCGACTTGCGAAACCGGCAGCCGAACCGTCAATCGTTGCCCCGGTTTGTACTGCCAACTGATGTAGCGTTTGTTGCCGCTTTGTTCGGTCCGTTCCACTTTGTTGGTCAGCGAGACATAGAACGGCAGCGCACGTGATCGGCGATCGACTTCGGTGCCGATGTAGACCACTTTCAGGCCGTCGATCAGCTCCGGCCCTTCGCCGGACGATTCGATGATGGCTTGAACGTCGGCGCCGGTATCGGCCGCTTTCCGCAACGCCTTTCCGTCGCGTTGGAATGCCTGGCCTTCAATCAACACCTGACTGAAATCAGACAGCTGAGCCAATTCGTCGCCCGCACTGACCGATTCGCCGCGGCGAGCGAGCAACTCAGTCACCAGAAACTCGGCCTCCACATGACGGTGTTCTTCCGTCGGCAGCGGCGGTTGAAGCATCGATGCGTATCGCTCCGTCGAGGATTCGGAGAGACGGTCGTTGGCGTGACCGAGCGATTCATGGTGCAACGAATCGTCTTCATGAATCAGCGGAGCGTAAACCGTGATCTCGCGAATCAACACCCGCGATCGTTCGATCTGCATGATCTGTTCTTCGGTCAAACCGTGCAACAACATCGCCTGCCGCGCGGCCCGCACACCCGCCATCAACTTGTCTCGCTCGTACTGACGGGCCAACAGCGTTTTGCCGGCGATCGCACCCGATGATGCGACCGACGACAGGCGATCGATCTCGCGCTGTTCGACATCCAGCTCGCCGAGCTTTGTCAGAAACGTCTCCTGGGTGTTGACCAAGTCTTGGTGCGTCAATCGCAGCGTGAACAGCGGCGCGCCACTTTTGACCAGTTCGCCGCGCGAAACCAAGATCGAATTCAGCACGCCAGTCAGCGGGCTCGTTACCGCAATGTGCGTGCGTCCCGGCCACTGGGTCACCACGCCGGGGACTTCCATGTATTGCGTGTATCGCCGTACTTCCACCGTCGCCGTTCGCAGCCCCATGTTGGCCCGAGCCTGTTTGCTGAGCGCAACCGACTCGGCTTGCGAATGTCCGTCGTGGTCATGGTCTTCGTGCAGGTCATGGTCTGATTCGGTATCCGCCGTCGTGGGATCGGCCCCGGTGAACCGAGACAACGGATTCGTGCCGACAGCGATGCCAACAGCGATCGTCACTAAGACGGCGACGAGGGTGATCGACGCACCGCGCAATCGCGCTAGCCACGGGTGAGGCGTAGGCATGGTTTGGGTTCCATAGAATGGGCACGCACATGCGCAATCAACGCATGACGCGGATCATCAATCCGATGTGTGATCGCGATCGATGAAAGTGCAAGAAAGATTTGACAACGGCGAAGCGATTCGCGCGGTCAAATCTGCCACGAGCAATGCAGGGCGCAGCGGGATAGAGAGTCGTCCGGGACGACGCCGGA
>NZ_JBFHKV010000367.1:0-7287 GCF_041595215.1 Stieleria sp.
CGGAGCCTGCCGTGAGGAAGTGATGCAGTGGTCCGACGAAACGATTGTTGAAACCGTGCGAAACGAACTTCGGCAGTTGAGGCAAGTCAGCAAGCCGCCGTTGTTTTCGCGAATCAAGCGTTGGCATCGCGCGATGCCGCAATGCGTGCTCGGGCACGCGCAACGTGTGCAAGGAATCGAACGGCTTGCCGCGAAACATCCGCGTCTGGAACTGGCCGGAAACGCTTATCACGGCGTCGGCATTCCGCATTGCATTCGCAGCGGACAGCAAGCGGCCGACCGCGTGCTGTCGTGGAAGCAGTCTGGATTCGCTCAGGTCAGCTGAAACCGCACAGGTTGGCATCGACCGGACCTGATGGATCGCGTCGAGCGCATGTGTTGTGTGACCGAATCCCGTTTGTCGATTCACCAACCTTCATGCATCTGATGCAAGCATTGGCTGGTAGACATGCTTCAACTGGTCGCTGCGTCTGCTCTGCTTTAAAACGTTATCAAGCATCATCTTGGGTGTTGATCAACTTACTTCTATACAACAACGGAGTTGTAACATGCAGAACCATCTGTTGAGCCATCGTTTCGTCGAATTCGTTGAGCACGTCAAAGCGACCGATGCGGCCAGCGAACGGGCACTGCAAGTCCTTGATTTGCGGCTTGAGTGTCGGGCGCAGCGATTGACCGAGTATCCGGATTGGTCGACGTCCGATCTAGAGTTGATCGAGCGGGAAGCGGCACGCTATCACAATGAGACAGAGCTGTCTCAGTTACTCTCTGGTGAGGTGCCGCCGAACTCGATTGAAGTGAATACGTGGATGGATTCGCCGTCGCCGTTTGCGTGGACGTGACCATTGGGTCCAGGTGAACGTTCTATTCGCCCTGGATAGCCTTGCCGGCGGGGGCAGCCGGCGCCGGCTCACACTAAAATCTAGTTTTAGGATCCGTTGATGCCTTGCCTCAATGGACCCTTCCGCCAACAAGTTCATCCGGACTGGTCTTTCACTGCCCTGGGATGGAGAGGCCGAGGGTTCCTCCAATCGAGGTCATTCACGAGTGTTTTGCTCCGGCTGACGACCCGCGAAAGTCTGGACGGGCGATCCATCCGGTCAACTCGATTCTGTTTCTCGCCGTCTCAGTGGTCAACACAGGCGCCAATGGCCGCCGACGGTGGCAAGGTCAGCAGCACGCCCGATGTGCAATCCTTCTACCGAAGCAACTTCCGCCGCCCCCGCCAAGAGCGGTCAGGGATTCGGTTTGGCGTGTGATGTAGAGAGCGTCACGCAAAGCGCGTTTGGGACGTGGTCGTTCAAGTCCCTTCCTTGGCTTCGTCGACCGTGTCTGCCATGGTGAACATCGCCGATTCATCGGGGTCTCTTGAGATCAGCTTACAGGCTTCGAGAATGTCTTTCAGGTGCTCGCTCAAGCCGCACAAAATGATGCTGGGCTCGTCGAGGTGTCGGCGCAACCCCATCAAGGCGAGAAAGCCGACGCTGCCCATGAAACGAACGCTGTGCATGTCAATCACCAGTCGGTTCGCCTGATTTTCTTTCGCCAACGCAATCATCTCGCGGCTGATTGCGGAGGCGGTGTCGCTATCGCGGATCTGATCGGTTTGAATCTCGAGCACGAGCGTCGTTCCGTTCGACGACGCCTGCACGAGTGGTTTTTCATGTTCGGTCATGGTGGTGCCGCGAAAAGCGAAGTGCGGGGAGCTATCGGATGCGGGTGCCGCGAGAACGAACGAAGATCGCTTGGAGAATTCGCAAACCGACGCGTGAGCGAGGAAAACTCGTCCATTCCCTGGCTCACACGTCGGGCTACCAAGCAAGATCAAGGACGTCCCGGGGCATTAATCTAAACCCCAGCCAGACGAAAAAGTTGCTGTGCAAAAGTTGCGGAGCATCCGCGGCAATCTCCCTGAACGAATCTCCCTGAGCCACTCTCGCAGCAGACCCGAGCGGTCTTACGCGGTCACGCAGTTCTTTCCCCGGGCTTTGGCTCGATAGAGTGCCGCGTCGGCGGCGGTGACCAGCGACAGCGTGTCGGTCGCGGTCGTTTGAAAACAGGCCACGCCAATGCTGATCGTGGGCCGCAGCGCGACCCCGTTCTTCTCAAATCCCGCCGATGCGACCGCAACGCGAATCTGTTCACCGATGCCGAGAGCGGCCTCCAAGTCATGACCGGGCAGGAAGGCGCTGAATTCATCGCCGCCAAATCGGCACGCTTGTCCCCGAGATCCCAGCACGTTTGCAATCAGCCGTCCGGTTTCACCGATGACGTGTGCGCCGTAAAGGTGCCCATAGGTGTCGTTGATCTGCTTGACGCCATCCATGTCCATCATCAAGACGGCGAGCGGAACGTCACGGCGTTGCGAACTCTGCAGTGAAAACTCCAACGCCTCATCGAAGCGTCGTTTCGAGGGCAGATCGGTCAGCGGATCCCTGCCGACGAGGGTTGCGACTTCGCTGTGAAAATCGATGTCCAGCTCGTCGGCCAGTGAAAAACGGATCACCGTTTCCCCGACGAAGATTTTGTCACCATCCCGCAGCGTCCTGCGACCGATCAGCGGCGTTGAGTCGACGCGTGTTCCATTGGTGGAATTCAAGTCTTCCAGAACAAACTCGCCGTCGCCACTGGGCGTGATAGCCGCGTGATGTCCGGACACCTTCAGATCGTGTAACGGAAACGTGCACGTCGGATTGCGGCCGATCACGGTTCGATCTTCCAGAAATGCGTTGACGCCGATGTCGGCGCGGCTGCGAATCACATTCAAAAACGCCCGCTTGGGCGTTTGGCGATCCGAAGACGTGACCCCTTCCTCGACGCGGAGGGTCCCGGCTTCAAACGTTTGTGTGTCCGAATACTTGGCAGACGGTTGGGGGGATTGGAGACTCATATCAAATCGAATGCTTGCAATGGAACGTACGTGGCGCAACGGACTCCCTAGATGTATCAAGTCTGACGCTTCCGCGTCACCAGCGATTTCGCGTTTCCCTTCCTCCTTCTTGCCCCCAATCCATCTGGTAGCCCCATCCGTTTGCCCCCACCGCAGCCTGTCTGACCGTACCGCCAAAGCCTCAACGTTGCGTCCCCCCGGTAGAACCGAATCCCGTGGCTGCTTGCGACGTCTGCGTCTGTTGTTCCAAATACCGCATCACGGTGTCGGTGATATTGATGCCGGGATCGTGAAAGACGATGTTCCTCATGACGTGACGCGTGACCGAATCGCGTTTCTGCGAATCGACGTCTTCACCATTGATACGCAACACCACGTTGATGTTGTTGTGGACGGCAACGGCCTTCACCGCCGCACTCAGACTCAGATAGTTGTCGTAGTAGATCTTCGCCTCGGCCTCACTCATCTCGTTGTGGCGGCGTCTCATGTCCAACCGCAGCTTCGAATCCAAACTCGCCACGAGTTCTTCTTGTCGGTTGTATTCCGCCGTGCCAGGCGTCATCGATTTCAGGCGGATGGCAGCCTGATTCAATGCATCCCTCTTCTGTTTCACCTCGGCCTCGTGTTTCTGTAATTCGGCTTTGACCTTGCTGATTTGTGCCTGAATCGCCGGAAGAGTTTTGAACACATGGCCGACATCAATCACCGCGAAGCGGTGGCCGGGTTGATCCAATGGCGGGACCTGCTGGGCCGAAACCGCTTGCTGGGCCGAAACCGGCGACACCGGTAAGGCACAAACGGCGAACAGGACACAGGCGAGAGCGGCGTGACCGAACGCGTGCACCACTGCAATCCGGTGCCCCGAACATCGCCGGCCCGAACATCGCTGGCCTGAACATCGCTGGCCCGAACATCGTGCGACTTCCATTGAACCACCGGGGAGAAGGTGAGATTGAAACATGGTCGAATTCCTCCTGAATTCTGATTGCGGGTCATCCTGACTCTTCGAAGGCCGCTGGAGTTGATCGTCCCGGTGGGTCGGTCCGACGGCGAGCGGCAACCAGGAAAGCAACCGGCATGCCAAAGGCCGCCATGCATCGAGATGGACAGTGCCACTTTGACGTTTCGACGTTCGCCAGAGTGTGGAAAACGCTGGGGATCCACCTGCTGGCGAAGGTAGCGCCGTTTCAACGGCGATGAACGATGTTTCGAGTTGCCCGCGTTTTGCCGAACGCACCGTAAGTTACCGCCGATAGGATCAGTGGTGGAAATGCGGGACGCCGCGCGTGGCAGGAAAAAACCGGATTCTCGATAGGGCCCAGCCCGTCGAACGAAACCGGAACCGCCCGCGAGGCCTCCCCATTTTTCAATCGGCTGTAAATTTTACACTTCCGACATCCGCCCCTCCGTCACAGCGAATCCCGCTGCTCAATCGGGGCTTGATCGGGGCTCAATCGGGGCTTGATCCCGATGAGATGTCAACTTGAGCGCGACGAAGCAGCGTCCGGAAAACTGGCCAACGCCAAAATAGGATCATGAACGCGTTCGCCGGTGGCCATTTCAGCAGTGCGACAAATGCCCAATGACGAGGTCGGCATGGAGCACTGCGAGGTCGCCATGGAGCCCTGCTATTTTTTCTTCGCCACCACCGGTTCTGCCGACCCGTAGACCTCGCACTGAGCGACCTTGCGACGGTAGAAGTCGTCGGTCAACAGCCACTCGTCGAACAGCAGATTGAGCTGCCTCAATCGCCCCGCCACTTGGTTCTTGGAGAACTGCGGCGGACCTGTCGGCAGATCCTTCGGTTCCAGCTTGGGCGGGCGGACACGTGTGGGCGGACGCCCCGCGGCGGCGTTGATCACCAGGGCCTTCAAATCTTGGGCGGGAACGAGGTGACGCCACAGGAACGCCTGCATACGATCCTCCGCCGGGACCGCCGGATGGGTGACCGTACGGTGAAGCATCTTCGCGCGGCCGACGATCGTCAGGTCGACCGGTTGATCCATGTTGTTCCGATGGCTCCTGACAAAGAGTTTGGCTTCGTTCTGATGGGCCTTCAGCGTTACCGGTGCCGCGGTGAAGCCGTCTGGCAAGTCTTCGACATTCAAGTTGATCGGACCTTCGAATCCATCCCGGCGGATCGCGTAAACGGTAACTGCGGCGGCCGATTTTCCGCGCAGATTAAGACTCGACGGGACCACGCGGAGGGCAAAGTCGGGGCGTGGACGGCTGAGGCGAAGGCGATAGCCATGTTCCGGTCCGCCGTCACGCGTCGTGTCCCCCAAATGCACGAAATAATCTCCATCCTCGGGCAACGTGATCGCCACATAGGAATCGGCGTGGTGTGTGTTCAAGCCGGCTGCCGGGTCGATGTGATCGTCGTTATGGGCCAGCGGCTTGCCGCTCGAATCGGTGACTTTCAACATCGAATCCAACGGCGAATCGAGTCTGCGGGCATGGACCTCCGCCACAATTCTGTCGCCGGCGTTGGCGGTGATCTTGAAAACGTCCCAATCATCCGGTCGATCGATACGCCCGTTGATGATGATCGGAAGCTTCACCGGTTGGGCATCGGCCGGGCGATTGTTGGGTTCGCGATCCAAACCTTCCGGAAGTGCGTCGACAGCCAGGGGAAAGGTGTTGCTGGCAAGACCGTCGACATCGGCAACGGCTTGGTATATTCCCGGGGCGGCATCGGGTGAAGGCAGGGAGAGTTGCGCCTGCTCCAGATTCCGCCCGAAGAGTTCGACGTCCGGTGCTTGACCGGCACGGCTTCCGAGCGGAAAGACGCTCGTGACAAAGGGCAACTGGCCGATCGAGATGCGATAGACGAAATCTTCGCGACCACGGTACAAGGCGTCGGTGATCGTCAACACGTACTCACCGTCGCGGGGAACGTCCAGAAACAGCGTCGGATCAGGCTTGAAGCGATAGTCGTCGTTGAACGCCAGCTCTCGTCCTTCAGAGTCATAGAGTGCCATCACGGGCTGAAACCAGCCGGGGACGGCATCGGCGATGAAGGGAACCAATTCCCGCGCTTTGGTGGAAATCACAAGTCGTTGACCGGCACGGGCCTCAAAGCGATAGCGGTTGACTTCACCCGATGCGATCTGGCCATTGACGGTGCAGGGCAATTCGATCCTTGACTCGATCTCCTCCGCCGGTCGCTTTCGTTGCGCGAGCGCTTCTTTGCCGAGCACCTGAAACGGGCTCGTCAGCATGGGTTTGCGAGAAGACTCGGGCAATTGCCCGACGTGAAAGACCATCGGATTGGTCATCCCGCGCGCGCCGATCAAGCGGATTTCTCTGGCCCCGGGTTCGGCGTCACGGTCGATCGTTACCTTGACCAGCGCGATGCTGGAAACAGCTTCACAGGCCGGCCGGTTGACCCATTCGCCGATACGCTTTTCAAGCCTGACGATGAACTGCTCGGTCGCTTCATCCACGGCCTGTTTGGCTTTCTTCTGCTGAGCGACTTCGCCCCGCAGCTCCCTGAGCTGCTCCCTGAGCAACGTCACTTCCTGGTTGCTCAGCTTGCGATAAAACTGGCTGACTTCGGCAGACACGCCGTCACCACTGACCAGCGCGGCGTGCGCGCCGTCAATCCGTTGCCCGCCCAGTCTGACTTCGACCGTGGTGCCCTGTTGACCGCCGGCGGGATAGACGAATCCGATGTACGGTGCCGATTGGCCCGATGCCCGCTGGGCCGTTGCCGAGGGAGCCGGTGCCCAGGGACCCGCGACCAGAACCAGGGTCAGTCCCACGATCGGGATCCAAGTCGACTTGTCCATGGTGAGCTCCTTGTTCAGTTAAAGCCTCTTTCCCGCGTTGACAGGCTGGACGCCTATCCCACGTTTTGTTTACATGATTTCAGACAACCGTCCGGCCGACGGCGCGCCTTCGGACGCGGTAGGCAGCACGTGGGCTTCCAGGCCGAGTGGATGCGGCAAGTTGGCACTCGCGTCGATACCGGCCAGCTGATAAATGCTGCCCAGCAAATCCGCCGGGTACACGGGGCGATCTTTGACCTGTTCGGCTTTCTCATCGGACGATCCGACGACATGCCCGCCACGGAATCCGCCGCCGGCCAGCAATGCACTAAAGACTTTGCCGTAGTGGTTGCGCCCACCGTTCCATGGCGGCTGCCAATCCACCTTCGGGCCGCGACCGAACTCGCCACAGCACCAGACAACGGTGCTGTCGAGTAATCCGCGATCCTCCAAATCCTGCAGCAACATGGCCAGGCCTTGATCCAATTCCGGGCATTGTCGGCGCATCGTCGCAAAGTGATTCTTGTGGGTATCCCAGCCGCCGGGATAGTTGATCACGACGTAGGGAACGCCTGATTCGACCAACCGTCGCGCGACCAGGCAATCCTGGCCGAACGTATGGCGACC
>NZ_JBFHKV010000368.1:0-7283 GCF_041595215.1 Stieleria sp.
AACGACGATCGTCGACAATATCTGATTCGCACCGGACGCTACATGCTCCTCGGTGGCCTATCCGTCTTGTCACTGAACTTGATCGACCGCGCGCTGCGCGGTGGATGCGTGCGGCTGGAATCTCCCTGCCAGAGCTGTGAGCTGTTCAAAGCGTGTGAGCTTTCCAAAGCGGCCGAGGCGAGGCAATCAACGACCGAGGGGAACGCGTCATGAACAGCGAAAAACAAACCGACCGACGCGGTTTTCTCGCCGACGGCGCACGCGTCGCCGGCGTCGTGTCCGCGGGGGTGTTGGGTGGATTTCTGGCCGGCCGTCGAGGCCAGGCCGAAGAGAATCGTTGGCAGATCGATCCCGACAAATGCGTCGGATGCGGCAACTGTGCCACCCACTGTGTGCTCGACGAATCGGCCGTCAAGTGTGTCCAGTGTTTCGACATGTGTGGGTTCTGCAACCGTTGCACCGGCTACTACACGCTGGACGGACTGGACAGTCGCGACACGGCCGCGGAGGACTTGCTGTGCCCGACCGAAGCGATCATTCGCACCTTCGTCGAAGGCAAAGCGGGACAGAATTTCTACGAGTACACAATCGATACCGACGCCTGCATCGGCTGTGCGATGTGCGTCAAGGGCTGTGCCCTGATGAACGGTTCGCTGTACCTGCAAGTCATGCACGATCGCTGTGTCAACTGCAACGAGTGTGCGATCGCGGTGGCGTGTCCCAGCGACGCGTTCGTCAACGTTTCCGCCGACAAACCCTATCGATTGAAACGGGTGGCGCTTGGCGTGATGCGGCAAAAGGCGGGGAAAGCCGACAAGGCCGCGCAGAAGCTGATCGATCAGGTGCAAGCCGATGAATAGGATCTTTCGACTCCGTGTTGCCGCGTTGCTGGTCGTTGCCCTGGTGGGCGGTGTCTTGATGGGCGGCGTGATGGCGGACGAGTCGTCGGATCTGATGTTCCCGGTTCCGGAATTCTCCGATCATCCGATCCCCACGGCCAGTGTCCCGGAAGTTCAGGGCGAGGTGGCGCCTCTTTTGGACGTGGCAATTCTGTTTGTCGCGCTGTGCCTGGCGTCCTACTTCACACTGGTGTCGCGTTCGCGTCGTAACGTGCTGTTGTTGACGATCGCAAGCTTGCTGTGGTTCGGTTTTTGGCGGCAAGGCTGTGTCTGTCCGGTGGGGGCGACCCAGAACGTCGCGTTGGCGATTTTTGATCCGACGTACGTGGTGCCGTTGACGGTGGTGGCGTTCTTTGTGCTGCCGTTGGTGTTCACGCTGTTCTTTGGACGCACGTTCTGCGCGTCGGTCTGTCCCCTCGGCGCGATGCAAGAGCTGCTCGCGGTTCGCTCGATCAGGGTGCCCCGCTGGCTGGATCATTCGTTGGGCTTGGTCGCCTACATTTACTTGGGCGCCGCGGTCATCTTTGCCGCGACCAAAACCGGATTCATCATCTGTCGCTACGATCCGTTCATCCCCTTTTTTCGCCTGGGTGCGAACACCGACATGTTGCTGTTCGGCAGCAGCATCTTGCTGATCAGCGTGTTTGTTGGTCGACCGTATTGTCGTTATCTGTGTCCTTACGGCGCGATTCTGCGTGTGCTGTCGTGTTTTTCCAAATGGCGTTTGAGCATTCCGCCGGACACGTGCATCAATTGCCAGCTTTGTGAAGACGTCTGTCCCTACGGAGCGATTCATCCGCCGACGGTCACGCAGTCGCCGGAACGTCGGCGAAAAGGGAAACGTCGATTGGTAACCGCCTTGATGGTAGCGCCGGTCGTGGTGCTCGGTTTCTGGTGGCTCGGGACGGCGCTGGCTGTTCCATTGTCGCAGTGGCACCCGGAGTCGCGTTTGGCCGAACAGGTGCGGCTGGAAGAGTTGGGTGTCGCGGCATCGACCACCGAAGCCAGCGATGCCTTTCGAGGATCGGGACGGTCGGTGGAACAGCTGTATCAATCGGCGCTATCGCGGCGCAATGACTTCGTCACGTTGGGCGGATTGCTCGGTGCGTGGACCGGGTTGGTGATCGGTTTCAAGTTGATCCATCTGTCGGTGCGGCGTCGCCGTGATGACTACCAGGCCGACCGTGCGGGATGTGTTTCCTGCGGTCGTTGCTACTGGTATTGCCCGGTCGAAAAGGTCAGACTCGGTCTGATTTCCGATGTTTCCGAAGCCCTGCCCGACGGTCAGCTGCCGACGGGGCCGCTGGTCCAATTGACCGTCGGAGGCAAGAAATCGTGAACGCTTATTTGGGCTATCGATCGATCCTGCTCTCCGCGTGGGTGGCCGGAGTGTTTTCGACGCTCGTCGGCGTGATCTTGGTGATCGATGGCATGAACCGGTTGGACAAGGTTCCCCTGGAAGCGACTTCATTCGTCCAGCTCAGGGAACAGTTCCTCCAGCAGCCCGACAACGATCAGCTGCGGCAAGAGATCCAGGCGTTGGACCTGGCGCTGCGTCAAGAATACTTCCGCGAGTTGCGTTTCACCGAGCGGGGTTCGTACCTGTTGCTGGGCGGCATCCTGGTCACGCTGGTCTTCAGCAAGTGGGCTGCCACGCTGTACCGCAAGCTGCCCCGCCCCAAGCCGAAACTGCCCGGTCCTGATAGCGACGAAGTCTTGAGCCACCGGGGGCCATGGGCGGTCGCCGTCGTGATGCTGGTCCTGGTCGGCACGGCCTGGGCGATGAAAGCCGGTCACCAAAGTATGTTGCCGTCAACCTTGGATGCATTGGCGTCGGTCCACCATCCGGTCGGCGAGCAGAAGAGCGACGGTCAAGATGCGGTGATCGAACCGGTGCTTCCTGAAATGCCGAGTGCCGCCGAGATGCGGGCGAACTGGCCCAGCTTTCGTGGGGCCGATGGTTCGGGGATCGCGTCCGATCACGATGCGCCCACGGTCTGGGACGGTGAATCCGGCGAAGGGATAGTTTGGAAGACGGCGGTGCCGCTGCCCGGTGTCAATTCGCCCATCGTGTGGCAAGACCGCGTGTTTCTCTCCGGTGCGACCGCAGAAGAACGTGGTGTTTTCTGTTTCGATGCCGGCTCCGGAAGCTTGCTTTGGAGCGCCGACATCGCCGTCGATCCCACGGTCGCCGGCCAGCCGATCAAGACCTCCGATGACACCGGCTATGCCGCGCCGACGATGGCGACCGATGGTCGTCTGGTGTTTGCGATGTTTGCCGATGGGCAGTTGGTCGCACTCGATTTCGCCGGCAACGAAATGTGGACGCGTTCATTGGGCGTGCCGCTGCGAAACAATTATGGCCACGCGTCTTCGCTGGTGACGTACCAAGGTTCGGTGATCGTGCAATATGACCAGGGAACCAGCGAGGACCAGCTTTCCAAATTAATGTGTTTCGACGGTGCAACCGGCAGTCCGATCTGGGAAACGATTCGTGCGACACCGGCGTCCTGGTCGTCACCGATCGTGATCGAGCACGACGGCCAAGCTCAGGTCATTACGTGTTGCGATCCCTGGGTGATGGCGCACTCGCCGAGCGATGGAATGGAACTGTGGCGGGCAAACTGCTTGGAACGCGTCGAAGTGGGCCCCTCGCCGGTGTACTCCGACGGCATCGTCTATGCCGGCAACGACACCGCGATCTATGCCGCCATCAGAGTCGACGGATCGGGCGACGTGACCGAAACCCATGTGCAGTGGACCGCCGATTACGGGCTGCCAGATACCTGCAGCCCCCTGGTCACCGACGAGTTTGTTTTGACGCTGGCTTCCTACGGCACGCTGTTCTGTTTCGACAAGCAGAAAGGCGGTGAACCGTTGTGGGAAGAAGATTTCGGAGCGGATTTCCTTTCGTCCCCGAGCCTGGTGGGTGAGCGCGTTTACTTATTCGGCCGAGACGGCACGGCGTGGGTGGTCGAGCCGACCGGCGAAGCGTGCAATCGCATCTCGGAAGCTCAATTGGGAGAAGAATGCGTGACCTGTCCGGCGTTTCACCAGGGGAGGATTTTTATCCGAGGAAGCGAGCACTTGTTCTGCATCGGGAGCGCAAACGCTGATGATCAATGACTCCAGTTTCGGACGAGCTGCCGAATGATCACGACCAACCCACGAATCGACTTGACCGCCGTCGATCGAATGATCGAACAGATCGGTCGCGGCCCCGATGCGGTCATCCCGATCTTGCACGCGGTGCAGAGGGAGTATCGTTATTTGCCGCAGGAGGCGCTGCGGCGGATTTGCGAACAAACCGAAATCACGCCGGCCGCGATCACCGGCGTCGCGTCGTTCTACGATCACTTTCGACATCATCCCGTCGGCAAGCACATGATCAGCGTTTGCACGGGAACGGCCTGTCACGTCAAAGGGGCGGATCTGGTCGACGATGCGATTCGACATGAGCTCAAGCTCGCCCCCCACGAGGACACCGATACCGCGGGTGAGTTCACGGTCCAGAAGGTAGCCTGTCTGGGATGTTGCACCTTGGGGCCGGTCGTGCAAATCGATGATGCGATTTTTGGTCATGTCAGTTCCCAGACGACGCCGCGAATGCTGCAGGAATACGACGAAGCGGAATTCGTCAAATTGTCTGCCGTGCACCGTCCGATCTCACAGCCGCGGGGGCCGCACACCACGGAGGTCCGGATCGGGCTGGGCTCGTGTTGCCTGGCACTGGGCAGCGACAAGGTGCATGAAGCGCTCTGTGATGCGATCGACGACTCCGGCGGCGACGCCTACGTCAAACAAATTGGTTGCACCGGGATCTGCAGCAAGGTCCCGCTGGTCGAATTGGTTTCGCCCGATGGCACGTCCCAGAGCTACACCAATGTCAATCCCGAGATGGCTCGAAAGATTGTCCAGAAACACTTTCGCCCGAGGGGGATTTCCAAGCCGATCCGCTACGCCGCGTCGCGGATTCTCGATTGGATCCAATCCGATGAAGACCAGGATGTGTTGCAGAAACACCGCGCCGCCCGCGACGGTGTGGTCGATTCCTTCATCGGTCCGCAAAAGCACCTGACGCTGGACCTGCTCGATGCGATCGATCCACTCGATTTGGACGAGTACATGCGTCATGGCGGATTCGAGTCGTTAAAGAAATGTCTCACGCAACTGCAGCCGGAACAAATCCTTGACGAGATCGAGGCCAGTGGGTTGCGGGGCCGTGGCGGTGCCGGATTTCCGACGCATATCAAGTGGCGAACCGTCCGTCGCCAAGTGAGCCCGACGAAATACGTCATCTGCAACGGTGACGAGGGCGACCCCGGCGCGTTCATGGACAAGGTGCTGTTGGAGTCGATTCCGTTTCGCGTGATCGAAGGCATGGCGATCGCCGCGTGTACGGTCGACGCCCATGACGGCATCTTCTACGTCCGCGCCGAATACCCGTTGGCCGTCGAACGCATTCGTAACGCGATCGAAATCTGTCGGCAGGGCGGCATCCTGGGCGATTCCGTGTTGGGCACCGAATTTCGTTTCGACCTTGAAATTCGCGAAGGCGCGGGGGCCTACATTTGCGGCGAAGAAACGGCACTGATTCACTCGATCGAAGGCGGTCGTGGCACGCCGCGGATCCGTCCGCCGTTTCCGGCCGAAAGCGGACTCTGGGAAAAACCGACGCTGATCAACAATGTCGAAACCCTGGCCACGATTCCCTGGATCCTGCGCCATGGCGGCAAAGAACTCGCCAAGCTGGGGACGGCAACCAGCAAGGGGACGAAGGCGTTTGCGTTGGCCGGGAAAGTTCGCAACGGCGGTTTGATCGAAGTCCCAATGGGAATCACGATCCGGCAAATTGTCGAGGACATCGGGGGTGGGGTGGAGCCCGGGCGAACGTTCAAAGCCGTGCAGATCGGCGGGCCCTCCGGCGGCTGCGTCCCGGCCGAGTTGGCGGACACGCAAATTGATTATGAATCATTGTCCGCGGTCGGTTCCATCATGGGCAGCGGCGGACTGGTGGTGCTCGATGACAAGGATTGCATGGTCGACATCGCCCGTTACTTCCTGAAATTCACCCAAGATCAGTCTTGCGGTAAATGTACGTTCTGCCGCGTCGGGACCAGGCGTTTGCTCGACATCCTGGACCGGCTGTGCACGGGCAACGGCAGGCAAGGTGATCTGGAACAACTCGAAACGCTGTCCACAGCGGTCTGTGCGGGCAGCCTATGCGGTCTCGGCAAAACCGCGCCCAATCCGATCCTTTCCACGTTGAAGTACTTTCGCGAGGAGTACGAGGCGCACATCGCTGGATACTGCCCGGCCGGCAAATGTGTCGATCTGATCGACTATTGCATCAACGACAAGTGCATCGGGTGCACGCTGTGTTCGCAACACTGTCCCGTCGATGCCATCCCGATGACGCCTTATTACAAACACACGATCGACCTGGATCGCTGCACGCGATGTGACACCTGTTACCAAGTCTGTCCCGAGGATGCCGTCTTCATCGCGTCGGAACCCAAATCTAAATCCAAATCGAAATCAAAACCTGCAGCGCTGTTACAGTAGAGTTCAGAACGAGGTCGCCCACCGTGGTTAAAATTAAAATCGATGATCGTGAAGTGGAGGTTCCGCCGGGATCGAACATCATCGATGCCGCCGAGCTGTTGGGCGTTGAAATTCCCACGCTCTGTTATCTCAAAGGCTACGAGCCTTCGAATTCGTGCCAGGTGTGCACGGTTAAGGATCGCCGCTCCGGCCGATTGATCTCGGCCTGTGGCACCAAGGTTGTCGAGGGGATGGAGATCGACAACGAAACCGAAGAGATTCGCGACGTGCGGCGGACGGCGTTGGAGTTGCTGCTCAGCGAGCACGTCGGAGACTGTCGCGCCCCCTGTGACTTTGCCTGTCCGGCACACATGGACATCCCGCTGATGTTGGATCAAATCAGCCATGAAAACTTGCGTGATGCCATCGTCACGATCAAAGCGGACATCGCCTTGCCGGCGGTGCTCGGCCGCGTCTGTCCCAAGCCGTGCGAAAAGGGCTGTCGCCGCAAGACCGCCGACGGCCCCGTCGCGATCTGCGATCTGAAACGCTTCGTGGCGGATGCCGATTTGGCGACCGACGATCCGTATCTGCCGCCCTGCAAGCCGGACAGCGGAAAACGCGTCGCCGTCGTCGGTGCCGGCCCCTCCGGTCTGGCTGGCGTGTTTTACCTGCGTCGATCCGGGCACGCTTGCACGTTGATCGAACAGAACGAATCACTCGGCGGCCGTTTGCGCACCGAAGAAGACGAACAGAGTTTGCCGCGCGACATCTTGGATGCGGAAATCAACCAGATCATTCGGCTCGGCGTGGACGTGCGTTTGCAGACGTCTGTCACCA
>NZ_JBFHKV010000369.1:0-7245 GCF_041595215.1 Stieleria sp.
GGCGACGAGTCCTCTGTAGTCGGCATATTGGCAAGGACTCGTCACCTCGTCCACTACCCGAAAATTGAGCTGCGATAGACTACGAGTGCTCTGTCCAGATCTGAATTTACGGTTGCGTTTGTCGAGCGGAAAAGGGGGCAGGTACCCTCAATCGAAAAGTTGACAGAGCACTCGTGAGTGGGTCGATCCGTTTTTCAGTTTCAGTTTTGACTTGAGTGATGAATGATGCGTTTTGTGATGACTCTTGTGGCTTTGTTAGTTGCGTCTGCGGTCCAATCGGCCGAGCAGGACAAGGCGAAATCTGCACTTGAGGCGATTGAGAGTAATCGCGGCGGCCGGCATTGGGTCGAACAGGAAACGGCGCCGCCGAAGTCGCCGGCGGATTCGCTCAACGCGATTCAAATTGAACCGGGCTATCAGATCTCTTTGTTCGCGGCCGAACCACTGGTCCGCGATCCCGTCGCGATCTGTTTCGACAAACATGGCGACATGTACGCCGTCGAATACGGCGACTATCCGATCGGTCCCGAAGACGGTGGTGATCCGCTGTCAAAGATCGTGATGTTGGAAGACAGTGACGGCGACGGCGTTGCGGACCGCCGACACGTCTTTGCCGATAAACTGGATTTCGCCCACAGCATGATGGCTTACAAGGGAGGCTTGCTGGTCGGTGCGAAAACGAAAGTCTTGTTCCTCAAGGACACCGACGGAGACCATGTCGCCGATGTCCAAGAAACCTTATTCGACGGATTCACCCCCGCGCACCCCCAGATGCAAATCGGCAACCCACGCTGGGGAATCGATAACTGGGTGTACTTGAATTACGGTCCGGGAAAAGTGACGTCGAAAGCCGACCCGGATTCACCCATCGATCTGCCGCGCAAAGACTTTCGCTTCCATCCCCAGACGATGGAGTTTGAAGCCGACAGCGGAATGGGACAGTTCGGCAACACCGTCGACCGTTGGGGGCATCGTTTTTATTGCACCAACCGAAACCCGATCATCACGACCTTTCTGGCCCCGAACGTCCTGGCCAGAAACCCGTTTCATATCGTCAGTGCCCCCTACTACGACGTCGCTCCTTCGGGCGGACAATCACAAGTCTTTCCGCTCGTTGCGATGAAAAGCAACTATCTCTCTCACGCGGGAACCCATACCTCGGCGTGCGGCACGACCGCGTACACGGGCGACCTGGGAGACGAATCGTTTCGCAACAGCGTGTTCGTTTGCGAGCCGATCGGCCACTTGGTGACACGGTCGATCGTCGACACCGATTCCCTGAAATTCACAGCGAAACGTGCGCAACAGAAAAGCGATTTCGTGGCCTCGGCCGACACTTGGTTCCGGCCATCCAGTCTGGCCACCGGGCCCGACGGTGCGTTGTATCTGGCAGACATGTATCGTTTGTGGGTGGAACATCCAAAATTTCTGCCGCCGGAAATTGCGGCGAAGCTGGACTGGCGGGCCGGCGATGATCGCGGCAGGATCTATCGAATCGTTCCCACCGGTTCGAACACACGGCCCTTCACTCCGCCGCAATCAGACGCCGATTGTGTCGACTTGTTGGCCGACGGCAACGGATGGCGCCAATTCCTCGGTCAACGGCTGTTGGTTGAACAGCAGGCGACCGATCAGACGGCTCGAGTGCGCAGCCTGCTGACGTCGCAATCACCGACGACACGTTTGCACGCCCTTTGGACGCTCGACGGGTTATCGGCACTGACACCATCCGACATCCGGCAGATGAGTTCCGACGCGAACGTTCATTGCCGTGTCGCGGCGGCGACGTTGGCGGGCGACATGACCGATGACGACACCGTTCAGGACGCTTTGATCTCGCTCGCGGGCGCCCCCAGCCCCCGCGTCCGTTTCCAAGTCGCCCTATCGCTCGCGGCCAACGATTCGCCACAGGCCACCGCAACGTTGACTCAACTGGCGCGACGGGATGGGCACGACAGCGCCTTTGCCGACGGATTGCTGACCTCACTCCGGCAGCGCAGCGGCGCGGTGTTGGCCGGGTTGATCGCCGACGGTTCGTTTCGCGAGCAAGGTAACGCCGGCAAGTTGGAATTGGTCCGAAGACTGGCCGCGATCGTCGGCGCCCGTGGCGACCAGACAGAATTGAGATCTGTTTTTGAGTTGCTCGGCAGCGACGGCGACGAAAATTGGTGGCGTGCCGCGGCGATCGCCGGGATCGGTGACGGCCTGCCGCGTTATCGTGGCGAGCGGGGGCGGATGACGTTGCCGAATCTGATCGCGAAGCCGCCCGCAGAGCTGAGCGATTCCATCGTTGCACTCAAAGCGGTGTTTGATCGCAGCGGAGACATTGCGTTGGATCCCGAACAAGCTGTCGCGGATCGCGTCGCGGCGATCGAGTTGATGGCCTATCAACCGTTTGACGCCGCCGCGAAAATGTTTGCGGAGTTGCTCTCGAGCGAACAACCGGTGCAAATCCAATCGGCTTGTCTGGAGGCGCTGCAACGAAACGGTTCGGCTGGAGCCGCGCAGATCGTTTTGGATCGGTGGCCAGAGCTGGGACCATCGGTCCGCGGCACCGCCATCGCGTTCTTGCTGCGTCGGACCGAATCCACCCGTCTGACACTTAATGCGATGAGCGAGGGAAAAATGAATCCGTCGGCGTTGAGCATCGATCAACGGGTACGATTGCTCAAACACTCCGATGAACAACTGCGAGACCAAGCGACAAAACTGTTTGGCGGAGTGGTTTCGCCGAACCGCCAGAAAGTGGCAAAGGATTATGAGAGCGCGCTGGCGATGAGTGCCGACGCCGCGCACGGCAAACAAGTCTTCACGCGGGTTTGCGCCAGTTGTCACCGGATCAGCGGCGAAGGCCATGAGACGGGTCCCGATTTGACCGACGTCCGCAATCGTTCCAAACCTGCGTTGCTGTACGACATTTTGGATCCCAACGCCAAAGTCGAACCGCGTTTCACGTCGTATTCGATTTTGACGGCCGAAGGCTCGGTGTTCACAGGACTGATTGAATCGGAAACCAGCGAGGCGGTGATCTTGAAGATGGCGGAGGGAAAGACCAAAGCGATCGGCAGGGCAGAGATCGATCAGATGAAAGCCAGTGACGTGTCGTTGATGCCCGAGGGAATCGAAAAAGACATCACGCTGCAGCAGATGGCTGACCTGCTGGCCTTTCTGAAGGACCGTTAATCAAGGAGCAGCAATCAAGTGGATTAGGTTCCTGTCTGTCATTTCAGCATGGACAGGCAGGAAGCCTATTCCACTTTGCGGCTCAGGTATTCGGAGTTCACGTCGACGAATCGCAGGTTGCGGTGTTTGGCCTTGCTGATACCGATCCGTTTTGTCGCCCGGATGACGGGGACACGCGGGATCGAATCGGTGAACACGCCGATCCGTTCGTCGCTGACCAGACATCGGCCGTCGTCGCCACGATCGATTTGCAACGCCTGGCACAACATTGCCGGACCGCGAGTCAACCGGCGGACATCGTCGTAACCCCGGAGGCGACGCATGACATCAAGACCCCAAACCGGTTCGATGGCCCGGATCAAAACCGCGGCCCCCTGGTCAGCCGGTTGCGTGACCGCATTGAGACAATGTTTCGCATGAATCGGATAAACGTACAGCGTCCCCGGGTCGGAAAACATCGACGCGTTGCTGGCCGTCTTTCCACGCGCCGAGTGACTGGCCGGATCGCCTTGATCCAGATACGCTTCTGTCTCGACGATCCAGCCGCCCAGCCATTGACCGTCGACGTGATGAAGCAGAGCTTTGCCGATCAGTTCTTTCGCCACGACCGCCGTCGGACGTCCGTAGAACTCGGCGCCGAGACGATTGGAGTGCAGCGATTTTGGGGGTGAGAAACGTCGGACCATTCAAGACATTCGAAGAAATGACGCTGTGAACGCAACAGGCCGTGAAACAATCTATACCGCTGGTTGGATTTTCCCCATCTGTCGACCGCCGATCAACGGTGGTTTTTTGCGTGTCGTCGATGACCGAATCGTGGAGATCGGGGCACTGACCGACGGCGATTACCGACACCAAGATGTCGTGGATCTGGGGGACGTGGCGGTGCTACCACGAATGGTCAATGCGCACACGCACCTGGAGTTTTCTGATTGTCTGACCCCGATCGGCCAACCCGGGATCGCACTGTCCGACTGGATCGGCAGCGTGATCGCCGCTCGCGGTGTGGCAACGTCTGACCAGCGTCAGGATTGCATCGGCGCGGGGATCGCCGAATCGGTCGCCGCCGGCGTGGGATTGATCGGGGATATCGCGACCGCACCGTCCGTCTACCCGACCGACGCGGGTGCGACGATTGTCTCGTTTGCCGAAGTACTTGGTTTGAGTGTCGACCGAGCCGAAGAGCGGTTTCGATCCGCGCAGACGCACGCGGACAGCTTAGCGGTGACCCCGTCGGTCGACTTTGGCGTCAGCCCCCACGCGCCCTATTCAACGCCACCTGATTTGATTCGCCGCTGTGTCGATTTGGCCAATCAGCACGGCGCTGCATTGGCGATGCACGTCGCCGAGTCGCCCGACGAGCGAACGTTGCTGCGGCAGGGCAGCGGGCCGTTTGCCGATGCCCTCCGCAGCGCCGGGCTGTGGACGGAGGGGCTTTTCCCTTGGGCCGGTTCACAACCGCTGATCGAGCTGATCGGCTGGCTCGCCGAGGCGCCGAGGGCCTTGCTGATTCACGGCAACGACCTTCAAGACGACGAAATCGAGCGAATTTCGCGGCACCGTCAACTGAGCGTTGTGTACTGTCCACGAACGCACCACTTTTTCGGTCATCCCCGCCATGGCGTCCAAAAACTGCTCGACGCGGGAATTCGAGTCGCCATCGGCACGGATTCGCGGGCCAGCAATCCCGACCTGAGCGTCTGGAAAGAAGTGCAATTTCTACTCGATCATCGCCCCGATCTCGATCCACACGCGGTGCTGGAGATGGCGACGCTGGCCGGATCGGATGCCTTGCTAGGCGCCGGGTCTCAATGTGGGAGAATCCAACCCGGGCGGATCCCTCACCAGAGGCCGGTTATGATTCCCACGACCGCCAAACGCCTGAATCAGGTGTGGCGGGATTTCGCAGCCGGGGAATTGTCGTGCACGGGGTTGCCCGGGCGGGCATAATAGGTCCGAGTTTCAAGTTCCATGTCCCAAGTCCGGTTTGTTGCTTTATGTATCTTCGTTTGGCTTCGCGATTCCTTTTCGAAACCGACAAGCGATTGCTTGCCAAAGCGGCGTGGACGCTTGGTGTGAAGGGACTTTGGAGTGTGCACAAGCACAAGCGACGGTTGAAACGCGGCGAGTTCTTTCCGCCGTTTCTGTATCTGTCGGTGATCAACAGTTGCAATTTGCGCTGCCAAGGTTGTTGGGTGGACGTGGCGGCCAAACAACAGCGGATCGAACTGGATGCGGCGAACGAGACGATTCGGCAGGCCAAAGCGATGGGCAACAGCTTTTTCGGCATCCTGGGGGGGGAGCCCTTCATGCACAAGGACCTGCTGAAAATCTTTGAACAGAATCGCGACGTCTATTTTCAAGTGTTCACCAACGGTCACTTCATCACCGACGAGGTGGCTGCGGAATTGAAACGGCTGGGGAACGTCACGCCGCTGATCAGCGTCGAGGGATCAGAAATCATCAGCGACGAGCGACGTGGTCGTGCCGGCGTCTTGAATCAAACGATGGAAGGGCTGAAGACTGCCCTGAAGCACAACTTGTTGGTCGGCGTGTGCACGAGCGTTTGCAAGTCTAACATCGATGACCTTGTCAACGACGCCTGGGTCGATCGATTGATCGAGATGGGGGTGATGTATTGCTGGTTCCACATCTATCGACCGGTCGGTCCGGAATCCAATGCTCAGTTGGCACTCAATAGTGACGAGCAACGGCGGGTTCGACAGTTCGTCGTGGACACCCGCGCGACCAAGCCGATCATCGTCATCGACGCTTATCACGATGACGCCGGAAACGCCCTGTGCCCTGCGGCGACCGGGTTCACCCACCACGTCGGCCCGTGGGGCGATCTCGAGCCCTGTCCGGTGATCCAACTGGCCACCGAGTCGATCCACGACGACCGCCCACTGGCCGAAACGTTCAACGAGTCACAGTTTCTTAAAGAGTTCCGATCGCTGACGGCCGAGCACACGCGCGGCTGTGTGATCATGGAGCGCCCCGACTTGCTGGTCGAATTGGCCGAAAAGCACGGCGCCCGCGACACGACCGCTCGGGGTGCCGTCATCGAGGAACTGAAAAACGTCACGCCGCGGCGGAGCCAGTTCCAACCCGGTGATGAGATTCCCGAACGGAGCTTTGTTTATCGCTGGGCCAAGAAGTACGCCTTCAACGATTTCGGAACCTACGCACGACACTTCGACGCGGCGAAGTATCGCGACCCGGACAAAGACGCCCCGGATCGCGAGTCGTCCAAGAGTGAGTTACCGGTGCTGCAGTAGCGGGTACTCCCCCTTTCGAACGGCCGGCGGCTTTGCCGCCGGCCGTTCGAAAGGGGGAGAGGGCTGGGGCTTTCTTTCCTGGGGTGGCGGTCACTGCGCTGCGCTCGTTCCCTGACCCCAGGCTATGTTGTGCATGCCCTTTGGGCAAACACTGCGGAACGTTTGCCGCACCAGGCAATCACAGCTGGATCACCTGTTCTTCGTTGATCGTTTCGGCGTGGGATTCGCAGCTTGCGGCCAGTTCGATCTTGGCGTGCCAGCGACCTTCGGCGTCACCGCGGACCAACCAGTGCGGCTGCACGCAGACGCTTTGGTGCACCAGTTCGAACCCCGCTTCACTTTGGCTGACCGTTTCGACGGGGAACGCCCAGATGCCGCTGGGGCGATCCAGTTTCAGCGACACGTCGATCCCCAGCCAGCGATCGGAAAGCGATAACTGTGAGGCGTGTTCCAGATTCAGTTTCTCGCCGAGTTGTCCGAGATGCTGGCCGTCTTCGTCGCTGAAATAGCGATCGTCGGCACCGGAGGGAAGCCCCGCAAAATTCATCTCGACCGCAAAGTGCAGATCGCGATCTCGCGGCAGGTTTTCCAGCAAGTAGGTGATCTCCAACGCATCGCTTCCGGTCACCATCGTGACGGCTTTGGTCAGCACGATCGGGATTCCCCAGGCGTTGCCTTCGCGGCGCATCTGCACTTGGACGCGATCGGCACCCCGACGCAGTTTCGCCTCAAAGGGAAGCTCAACGAAATCGCCGCGTTCCATCGCTTCACCACGGGCGACCGA
>NZ_JBFHKV010000370.1:0-7238 GCF_041595215.1 Stieleria sp.
CCTTCCTGCATCACCACGAAGGCGGGAAGATTTTCGTTTTCCGATCCCAGCCCGTACGTCACCCAGCTGCCCAAGGACGGCCGGCCGGCGAACTGGCTGCCCGTGTTCATTTGACAGATGCCGCCGGAGTGATTGATCCCGTTGGTCCAGCAAGAACGGATCACGGCCAACTCGTCGGCCATTTCAGCGGTGTGTGGCAGCCAGTCGGAAATCCACAATCCGCCTTCTCCGTGCTGTTTCCATTTCCGCGCCGACGGCAGGATCGGCGAGTCGTATTCGCCCATCGCGGTGATCACCCGGCCGAAGCTTTCGGGAATCGGCTTGCCGGCCAGCTTTTCCAATGCCGGCTTGGGATCAAACGTGTCCAGATGACTCGGACCACCGTCCATGAACAGAAAGATCACACTTTTGGCTTTCGCCGGATGGTGTGTCATCTTCGCGGCCAAAGGCGACGGAGCCGACGCGGTGGCGGCCATCGCGCTGTCTTGGTTCAACATCCCCGCCAATGCCATCGCCCCAAATCCGCTGCCGCTTTGCAGCAACATCTGACGGCGCGACAGGCTTTGGCGATTCGTTTTATCAATCGACATAGATCATCTCATTGGAACATAAGAGCGCGTGCAGCAGCGCCACCCGGGCGCGCTGGCGGGGCGATGCCGTCGTGGCTTCACCCGATTTGATCACCGCATGCAGATCGTTGCCAGACAGATCCTGGCCCAACCGATCCGCTGTGGCGAACTGAATATCAAAAACCAAATGGTCGTTGGGACGGTCCTTGGTCAATTGCTGCACCTCGTCGGCACCGCGGAACGCGGCTTGGTGCAGACGGACATTCTGGATCAACCCATCCCAGCGATGGCGATTCGCACGGCCACCGATTTGGATCGGCCGATCGGCTTGCACATTCCAGCGGGCACGATGGGTCACGCTGGCAACCTGCGGTTTCGCATCGGGCGTTGACAAATCCTGCAAGTAGAACGTGATGCCGTCCTTCGACGCGTCGTCCAAATCGATCGACACCGCGATGTAATACGGACGGTTCAGTTCCAGCCGCAAATCAGAAGCGACGACTTCGTATTCCGGTTTGCCTTGAGGATCCTCGCGTGAACCCACCAGTTGCAGGATCAGATTGCGAGGTTTGAATGCACTCTTGGTCGACGTCACACCGAGGGACCAGCCCCGCTTGGATTGGTCGCCCGACCAGTTGGCGACGATCGTTCGAACCGACGCATCGGGATACAGCGAATGCAACATCACCGTCGCTTCGATCGTAAAGTCACCGTTGTCCGGCGATGTTTGCAGCGACTTGACCGCCGGGATTTGGATCTCCGTCGGCGGCTCCGATTTCAATGCGATCGCCTGCCGCCCGTCGGGGAACGCCGTCAGTTGCTTCGGCGCGGCGGGCTCTGGCGAGATCGATTCGTAGGAGTCGACAAACCGCTCGGCTTGTTGAAGTTCGCCTTCGCCGGGCTGGCGAAAATAAATCCGTTGGTAGACGCTGTGGACCAGTGAATCAAGACTCGCCGACGCCAGCTCACCGGCCATGTCTTTCGCTTGGTCGTGCAGCCACGGATCATTCATCATCAACAAGACTTGGGGCGACGTGGTCGTGCGATGCCGTTTGCATTGACTCTCCACACGATCGGGAAAATCGAACACCGCCAACAACGGATCCAACTTGTTGCGTTTGACCGGTTTGTAGATCGCACGTTTTTCTTTCGCCAATTTCCCGCTGGCCACCAGCACGGCATCATGAATCTCTTCACCGGACAACCGTCGTGGATTCATCCGCCACAGAAGCACGTTCTGAGGATCGAGCTTCGCCAGTTGCTCGTCCATCGGCCGTTCTGACGATTGACGATAGGTGGCCGACGTCAAAATCAAACGATGCAGTTTCTTCAGGCTCCAGCCGTCTTGCATGAAGCGTCGGGCCAACCAATCGAGCAGCTCCGGGTGGGACGGCGGCGTTCCCAGACGTCCGAAGTCGCTGGTCGTTTCCACCAGGCCGCGTCCGAAATGCTGCTGCCAAACGCGGTTGACGATCACCCGCGCGGTCAGCGGATTGTTTGGGTCGGTGATCCAGCGGGCCAGCGCCGTCCGCCGCCCGGTCGATTGCAATGCCGGCGGCGGCGGCTGAATCTCGGCCGGCTTGTCGTCCAGGATCACCGGATAGCCCGGCGGAATCGGCGATGAATCGGCAGCGTCGGGGATCGTGGTCGGCGGCGCGACCGGCCCCACATCGCTGGCGACAAATTTCAGCGTGGGCAACGGTTCCGGTTTCAAATGATCGAACTCGGCTAGCTGCTTACGCAACTGCTGGCGCTCGGCTTCGGTTTCTTCGTCCAACCACTCCGCCAGCTTGTCCGGATGCACGTCAAATTGATTCGACGCCAGCGACGCGATCTGATGCTCGTACGGGCTGCGGTCACGACGACGGCTGGAGATCATCCCCCGGATCTCTTTGGTGAATTTTTTGAATCCTTCGCGCGTGGCATGGGCCAGCAACACCGGCGTTTCGATTTCGTGCAACCGCTTGCGGATTTCCTCCGTCGCCGCTTCCCAAGTTTGCTGTTGTTGCAAATGCCGGGTGCGAGTTTCCACGTCCGCGATCGGCTGATCTTCACGCGGCTGCAGCGGCGCGAAGAACGCCTTCATCGCGTAGTAATCTTTCTGCAGCAGCGGATCGAACTTGTGGTCGTGACAACGGGCGCACTTCAATCCCTGGGCCAGAAAAACATCGGCCGTCGTCTCGGTCACGTCGCTGAGAATCTGTTGCCATTGGCCTTCCACGTCGCGTTGGTTCCATTCGTAGATCCAATGACGCAGATACATCGTGCCGATCAACGCATCTCGGTTGCCGGGATCGACTTCATCGCCGGCGAGTTGTTCGAGCACAAAGCGATCATACGGCTTGTCTTCATTGAACGAGCGAATCACGTAGTCGCGGTAGCGGTACGCTTCGGGACGCCCGTGATCGGCGTTGTAACCGTCCGAGTCGGCGTAGCGAACCAGGTCCAACCAATACCGCGCCTGGTTCTCGCCGTAGGTGGGCTCGTCAAGCAGTTGATCGACGAGTGCTTCGTACCAACCCTCGCCGGTTGCGAGCGTGCCGGCAGATTGACCATCGGGCGGCAATCCCGTCACGGCAAAGTGAACGCGTCGGGCGAGTTTTCCGGATTCGGATTCCGCCGCCGGTTCGATGCCTTCGCGACGGTGCCGCTGGAACACAAAGTGGTCGATCTCATTGCGACACCAACCGTTGTCCTCCACTTCCGGCACGTCGGGATTGGCGATCGGTTGATAGCACCACCAGTCGCGATCCTGGTCGGTGATCTTCGGCGTCGGCTTCAACACCAAGCCTTGCGGCCAAGGCGAATCGGCTCGGACCCATTGTTCGATTCCGGTGGTGACCGATTCTTCCAACCGGCCACTGGGCGGCATCTCGAACGATTCATAACGCAGTGCTTCGATCAACAAGCTCTCCTCCGGTTTGCCCGCGACGATCGCGGGGCCGGAATCGCCGCCCTGCAACAGGCTCTCGAACGTGTCGAGCCGCAAGCCGCCTTCCTGTTTCGTCTCGCCGTGACACTTGATGCAGTGCTGCACCAGCATCGGACGAACATGAATCTCGAACAGATCACGTCCCGGTGGAGTGCTTTCGGCGGCCGGAAGTGATGCGGTCCACAGCGGTAGCAGAAGCAGCGCGGCAAGCGAATAGATTCGGCGTGAACGCCGGCGGGGATCGCAAGCTGGAAGCGTACGCCACTTGGAATCATTTCCCATGTTCAATTCAGCTCCGGTAAGCCGGCGATGAAGACCGGGTCAACCATGTGTTTGTCATCAAGCGCATCTTGAAAAAAAAGTCCCTCGACGCGTTCGTTCGGTGCGTATCCCAGATCGGACAAATCGATTCCCACGGCCAGGCCGCGAAACCGCATTGCCTGCCGCTGCTGGACCGCTTGAAGCGTTTGCAACTCGGCGACCGAGTCTGCCGGTTGGGCGAACAGGTGGACGTAAAAGTTCGCCAACACTTGGGCCTCGGGCGATTCCATCGTCAAATCGTATCGGCGGATCGTGTGGGACTTTAGCCCGTCGCGAAACACCAGCGGACTGACATGAAACGCGTCTCCGTCGATCGGGTTGCCGAACGATTGCAAATCAAAGAATACCACGTCGGCTCCCGGCCCGTTGAAAACCGGTGAATCGAAACGGACGGCAAAGCCCGGCGTCCCGGCATCGCCCGTCAGGATCGGCGAGATCGTCAACGGTTGCTCGCTGCCGTCGGGATTGATCACACCGGTGACCAGACTGTGATCAAAGACGACATCGGTCGCCGGAACGGGCAGTTGCTGACCGCCGCACAAGAACGCCCGTGGCTCGGTCGATTTGAACCACGTCAAACGCGTCGCGATCAAATCACCCACGTCAATTTTCATCACCCGCCCGCCACGCTGCACCGTCACGCTGGTCAGCTTCTCCGCACCACCGCCGACTGCCTGGGTCGCCTCGTAAGACACCACACGGTCGGGCAACCCGTGGCGATAGACGTTGGAATCGAAGGGCACCGGTTGGGCTCCGAGCCGGCCCGCCGCCGCAAACGCTTTCGCTTGCCCGCGCACCAATCGCGTTTGCGTCTGTTGCTCGGCGACCAATCCTCCGACTCGTTCAGCTGCTTGTTCAGCCGCGACCGGGCCGGAGCGTTCATACACATCCGCCGCCCCTTCGGTGACATGCACTTCCGTCTCGCTGGTCTCCGACACCGTGACGGCGAACCGTGTTCCGCGATCCACCACCCGAGTCGCCGGCGTGTCGATCCGAAAACCTTCGGCGCCGTCGGGGGCATGAACGCTGCAACGCCCGACGTCCAAGGCCAAGCTCTCGTGGCTGGTGACACGAAACACTGCGGGGCCTTCCAGAATCGCCGACGCCCCGGCAGGAAACGCGACCTCCACCATGCCACTCATCAACACATACTCACGCTGCGGCGCGAGCACCGTCCCGACGGGCGGTGACAGTTCGCCGAAGAACGTCGCGTGCGCGCTGCTGGCCAGTCGCACGTCGATCCGTGCCGCCGCCGTTTCGCCGCCTTCGTGCTGTCGCTTCGGCAACATCACCAACGACAACGCCGCAAACAACAAGACCGCCGCGGCGACCCACATCCCGGCCGACATCCGCCGCCGGCCGCGAAGGGTGTGTCCGGTCCGCGTTGTTTCTTGTTGCGATGCTTCCTGCCGAGCTGCGTCCCGCCGAGCCGTTTTGGTCTGCGCGACATTGGACATCACGCGGCCGACAAACTCGTCGTGACTCTTCGGCAACTTGGCCATCGTTTCGCGGACGAATTCGTCCTGCCGCGTCGGCTCTTCCTCCACAATCAATCCCAACAGCCGATGGGTTTGAAACAGATCAGCGGCCTGCGTCACACGGCGTTCATCGGCCTCCAACAACTCTCGAAGCTCGGCCAGTCCGTGTTCGTCCAGCTCCCCTTCCAGGTAGTCGGTCCACAGTTCGGTAAATCGTTCGTCGGTCATTGTGCGGCACCTCCGCTGGCAGTCGCCATGCGCGTTTCAATGCATTGCTGCAGCTTCTGCCGGACCTTCCAGAGTTGTTTTTTGACGGCGGGGACCGAACGATCACAGCGGGCGGCCATCTCTTCCAACGGAATCTCTTCGTCGTAGCGCCACGAGACAAACTGGCGGAGCGACTCGCCGAGCGAATCCAAACACATTTGCAAACTCTCCAGTCGCGTCGTCCACATTTCCGGCGTCTCGTCGCAGCGCCGATCCAGCTCGCGTTGCAACAGATCGGGACCGTAACGGGCGTGATAGTCGGCGATCCGCCGCAGCCGAGTCGTCTCGGTGCGGAGCTGGAACCGCGCGATCGTGAACAGCCAGGCGGCGAAATCCGTCCCCGGTTGATACTCCTTCAACCGCGTGAAAGCCGCCACAAAACTGCGCTGCGCCAAATCATCGACATCCACCCCCGGCGGTGCGTGGGCGGCCAGCCAGGCCCGCAGCGGCCGTTCGAACCGGCGCACCACAGCCTCAAATGCCGCCGTTTCACCGCGACAAACACGCCGTAATGCAGATTCGGTCTGCAAATCGTCGAAGGGGAGATCAATAGCCATTTCATGGGTCTATGGCAGCAGAACGGGGCAGGTTACCCCGATTTGGAAACTTTTCGGCCACGCACCCAACAAAGATGCCCGCCAGAAGACACAGTTTAACTACGGGCCAGCACGGACTGTCTCCTGCCACGCCAAACGCCGCCCCGGCCGAACCAGCGAAGGCAAAATCATGAAATGGCAGAATGATGGGCTAGTCGAATCATTCTGACACGACGTTCTGACCAGTCTGTTCATCATTCTGCTCCGAATCATTCTGCCATTCATCTCACCATCGTCTTGCCCCCATCGTTTTGCCCACCGGCCAGAATCCCCCGGCCAATATCCCCCGTCCAACAAGCCCCGGCGGCTCACTGCCGTTGCCTCCAGCGTCATCGTCCACACTACGGATGATTAAACGTCTGAAGAACCCATGACCGCGAGGCCGGGGCGGCATGGCAATCACGGACGCCCTGATCCTGTTAAGCACTCCGTCTGCACCACTAGGAAGGATGGTTGCGCACTCGCCGGAGAGCGATTCGTCAGGGGAAAGGGAGGGGACGTCGATCTCCGCCTGACCGCGGGGACCAGTCTCATCACTCGCCAATGGTTGCGGGGCGGTCTATTAGAAACTCGATCACATCGGATTGGCGAAATTGCCAACCCGCATTGGCTCCCGCACCATGAAACTTGGCAAGCTTTTGGTGCCAAATCAACGCCCAGTCGGGCTTGCCAGCCTGCTGCATCCCACCGCCATTTTGCGTCGCCATCGGCCCACCCTCTGCGAAACCGACTGGCAAACCCGCTGCAGACAGCCTTCCGCCAAGGAGGGGGCTGGCCAACCCCAACGTGTTGCAATCCTGGCGAAAAACTGGATAATTCGGTGACCACTTATCGCCGACCCGCGGATAAGGCCGCCAAAAACTTACCCACCCGAGGACAAGGCGGCAGACAAGCCCCCTACCGCGGGGGACCAGGTAATAAACAAGTTCTGCTACTGAATCATTCCAACCTGATTACTCAAACAAGCGAATCGAAATGAGACTTTGCGTTCAACTAAGCCTATGCGTCTTCTGTATTCAGTCCGTGCACGCTGATATAGTCATCGACATTAGCTCACAATTTGACCGCGATACGA
>NZ_JBFHKV010000371.1:0-7169 GCF_041595215.1 Stieleria sp.
AATCCATCCGGTCATCAGGCAGTCTTTGTAATTCGATGTCGCTCCGTTGGGCGTAGCTCATGCGATTGAGGAACAGACTGGCCAGCTGCGACATCCCGATCTCTTGGTCGACTTCGGCCAAACGCCAGATCGGCGTCCACTCGGTAGGGTTTTGGGGACTCATGAAGGACGTTTGCTGGACCGATGCCGCGATGGTGGCGGTTTCGTACCAGGTCCAAACTTGATCGGTCGTTGCATCGCCGGCCATCGCGGTTTTTTCAAGCGTTGCGAGGTGGTCCTTGATGGCCGACCCTTGGGTGGCCATGTGTTTCAGTTGGCAATAGCGTGCCATCAATTTTGCGTGGCCGAAATCCATCGGTTGGGGCAGCGACATCGTTGATTGGTAACCGTATCGATCATCAACGATCTGATAGAACTGATACATGTTTTGAAGTCGCCCGACTTGAATCGACGGTCGGGTGTAGGTCTGGCCCGTGCCGGTTCGCACCGTCCGCTCGTACGGTTTTCCGCCGTCGGGCAGCGTGGTGTCATCGAGGTCCATGGCGATCAAGCGGTCGGCGGTCTGTGCGGCGGTTTCCCATTCACCTTCGTCGGCTTGCAGCACCATCAGCCGGAACCGAGTTTCCCAGTCGTCACTTTGCCGATCGAGAATCTGGGTGGCGAGTTTGATCGCCGTTTCGATTTCGCCGGCCGCGTAGAGACGATTGATGTTGCGAGCGAGTTGCGTGGGATCCGAGCTGGTCTCGGTCATGCGAAACCACAACGTCTGTGCTTCGTCGACTTCGCCGATATCGATCAGCAGCGACGCGAGTCGGGCTTCGTTCTTGCGATCGGGGGCTAAACGCGTCAGTTGCCGTTGCAGTGCGACCGCCTGGTCGTACTCGCCGGCTTGTTCGGCCAGTGACACCAAGCGTTCCAACAGCAACGTGTCGCGACCGTCTTCGGCCAGCAGTCCTTCGAGGGCCTGGCGTGCCAGTCCCAGGTCGCCTGCTTGTTGGTGTGCCGTCGAGATCAGGTCGATCGTGGTGCGTCGATCGCCGGACTCCCGCCCGCGTATTTCCAGCCGGGTGATCAATTGATCCAGCCGATTGGTCCGCAGGTACAGGTCGGTCAGCGTGGTGACGATGTTGCGTCGATCGTCCAGGTCGTTGGCACTGTCCAGCATCTTCCAATACAGCTCGATCGCCTGATCGGTTTTGAAATCCTCGGCCAGTTGGCTGGCGAGCATTTGTTGAGCCTCGTTGCTGCGTGGATTCAGCCGCGCGCAGCGTCGCAGCGTGTCCAGACGTTGATCGACCCGTCCGATCTTGCCGCACAAGTCGGCATAGAACCGATAGGCTTCGATGGAACCCGATGACGCCGCCAATAACTCTTTGCCGACGGCGACGGCTTGGTCGGTTTCACCGACTCGCAAATGCAGCGAAGAGAGTTTTTGCAGGTGTCCGTTGCGAAATTTCGAATCGGTTTCGGCCAGCAAGCGACGCTTTTCGATCGCCAAGGGCAGCCGCCCGGAGTCCTCGTACATTCGCGCCGCGATTTCCAACGCATCGATCGAGTTGGGGTCGCGATCGAGTGCGTTTTCAATCGCTTCGAGCGCCTCGGGGATTTTTCCGGCGGCGTTGAACAGGATGGCCAGACGTCGCCAAGCGTCACCGTCGCTGCCTTCGGCCTCGGCTTCGGCGCGGGCTTGCTCGATCCGCTGCTCCAGTTTGCCCGAGGCTTGATAGGTTTTTAGCTCGGCGGCGAACACCCGCTCGCGTTCGTCAACATTTTCGGTCGCAGCGGCGGCCAAGGCGATTTGTCCCAATGCCGCATCGTATTGTTCGGCATCACGTAGCCATTCGGAATACCGCAGGCGATCTTCAATCGTGGGGTCCAACGCACAGGCTTCGTCCATCACCTTCAAGGCTTCGGTCGGTTTGTCAAATTGGTGGTAAACCTCAGCCAATCGGATCAAGTTTTTTTGATTGCGGAGCTCACCTTCGACCAGCGACCGCCAAACCTCCATCGCTTCGTCTTCGCGTTTGAGCCCGTGCAGGTATTCGCCGAGATACTCCTTGTATTGCGGTTGGCTGGGGGCGAGCGTGATGGCGGCTTGGTATTGCGCAATGGCGTCATCGACCAATTCTGCGCCACGCAACAGATCGGCGACCTGGGACTGAACGACGGCATCGTCAGAGCGGGATTTTGCCAATCGTTTCCAAACGTCGGCGGCCGCTTTTGTGCGAGCTTGTTTGGGTTGTTTGCGGTTTTCGATCAGGATTTGGCCCCACCGCACGAAGTGATCCGGGTTGTTCGGTTCCAACTTGATCAGCGTTTCGTATTGTTGGGCCGCATCGACGTAGTTTTCTGCGGCGACGTGAGCGTTGATCAATGCCAATCGTGGCGCGGGATCGCTGGGCGCGAGTTCGATCGCTTTTTCGAACCAGGACAACGCTTCGGGGCCGCGGCCTTGGATCGACAGCGTTCGTGCGAGCCTTATGACCACACCCAGATCTTCGGGATGATCGTCGACCCAGGTTTGGTAATACTCCTCCAGACCGGCATAGTCACCGCTGGACAGGAACGTGGCTTCGATTCGACGGCGAGCTTCGTCGTACAGGTAGCTGCCCGGACGAAGTTTCCCGAGCAGCGTTTCGAATTGGCCGATCGCAGTCGCGCGGTCGCCTGATTGGGCGCGAAGGTCGGCGGCGCGCATCGCAAACACGATTTTGTCATTCGGCGTGCGGGCGTCTTTCGCCAGGGCGTCATACCGTGCCAGCGCACCTTGCACGGCGCCTTCTTCGATCATCACACGGGCGATCCGTTGACGAACGCCATCGTCGCCCGGAAAACTTGCCTCCAGTTGCGTCCAGATCCGCAACGCATCCTCCGTTTTTCCGGCGCGTTGGTACAAGCGACCGAGTTGACCGGCGAACTTCAGATGGTCTTGTCGGGACGGTTTCAAATCGATCGCCCGCTGCATTGCTGCGGTCGCCTCGTCCGTGCGACCGACCATCAGCAGGGCTTGTCCGTGGTAGTAGGCGGCCAGCGGGTTGTCGGGCAATTTTGCTTCCGCCGCAGCCAAAGCTTCGATCGCAGCGGCGTCTTCGCTGCGTTGCAGTTGCAGCAACCCCGCGACCATCCAGTGACGGCCGGACTCATCCTCGTCGGTCGCGGATTCGGCCTTGTCGGTCAGGCGGTCAATCAACTCGCCGATGTCACCGACGCCGATGTGGTACCCGAACACGCGGTCCAGCGCGGTTCCCGTGTTGGGCCGTCGCAACAACACTTCCAGGAACTTTTCCGCGGTGATCCGTTCACGCTGTTCTTCCGCCGAAAGTGCGGGCTCTTGGGCGGGGCACTGGACCGTGAAACAGGCACCGGACAAGAGCAATACCAAGCAGATGACGGTGTGCTTCCATTGCCCGCCGCTCCTGGCGACGAGGTATTTGACAGCGTTGGCTGTAAGGCAAAGCATCCGATAGGTCTCCTGGCTCAATGAGATCGTGGGTCGTCGCCGTTCTGGGAACCACCTTGTAGAGCTACAGGCTATCACAGACCGAGGGCCGGAATGGGGCAGCGGGAATTGAAACGACAAGAAAATCGGGGGCAAGAAAATCCAAGCCGGGAAAAGAAAAAACGCCCGCGAGCCCGATGCCGCTAAATCGGGATCAATGGAGATCCCTGGATGCGGGGGCGAATCGGTTGATATCAAATCCGCGACGTCATTGGACGAAATCAACAAGCCGCTTGCGCGTCGCATCGGTGCAACGCTATACTGGATTCTGGACGCACGCGTCACGCTAAACCATAGCCACTTTTCTTCGCATTCCGGTTGTCGCGGAGCTATTCCGTTTGTCGAACTCCTTCGAAGACTCCTCGACGCGTTCTTATCGTGAAGATGAGTTTCTCATCTCGGATGAACTGCAGGCTTTGCTCGATCGCTGGGAAGCGATGGTGGCCGAGGGGATCGACGTCACGACCGAGCAATTGTGTGACGGTGACCATCATCTCACACAGCAATTGCGGGACTACGTCGCTTGGCTGGAGGTGTCTTCTCGCTTTGAACGTCCTGCTGCGGCCCCCGTTCCCGAGACGATCGGCCGCTACAAGATTCTGTCGGAAACCTCCCGTGGCGTGTACTCGGTGGTTTATCAGGCCGAGCAGCGGTTTCCGGCGCGGAAGGTCGCACTCAAGCTGCTGCATGACATCACCGCTCGACCGAGAATCAAATCGCGATTTCAATTGGAAGTCGAAATGCTGGGGACGCTTCGTCACCCCAACATCGCCAAGATTTTTGACGCCGGAGTCGCGGAGGTGTTTGGCGCACCGCGGCTGTACTTTACGATGGAATGGGTCGAGGGGACGGATGTCCTGCGTTTCGTTCAGTCCAAACAGATGACGTCGGGTTGGTCGCACCATGACACCATCGCACTTTGTTTGAAGTATTGTGAAGCCTTGTCAGAAGCCCATGCCGAAGGGATTGTGCATCGGGACTTAAAGCCGTCCAATCTGTTGGTCACCCATGACGGTGTTCCAAAATTAATCGATTTCGGATTGGCACGTCTGCGTCGAGACAATGCGGACGAGCGGGGCCACGAGTCGACGACCGAGGCTTGGATCGGGACCCGCAGCTACATGAGTCCCGAGCAGTTCAATGCGCAGCCGTCACAGATCGATGCTCGGACCGATGTTTACGGTTTCGCCGTCGTGCTCTATCAGCTTCTGTCGGGGCAGCTTCCCTACCCGATCGCCAAGAAGTCGATGTGGGAGACGGCGCAGGTCGTCAAAAGTGAAGCGCCCCTGCCGATCGGCCGTCTCGACCGTCGCTTCCGCGGCGATCTTGAACTGATTCTCGAAACCGCGTTGGCGAAAGAGCCGGCGGAGCGTTACGCCTCGATCGATGCGTTCGCCGGCGACTTGCGAAACTACCTGGAAGGCAAACCGATTTTGGCCCGGCGTCAGAGCGCCGGCGACGCGTTGTGGAAGTGGTGTTTGCGTCACCGCAGGGTGGCTTCGTTGTCGGTCATCGCGTTGGCGTTGTTGGTCACGTTGGCCGTCACCGCCGGCGTCGCCGCCAGCGTTGCCAACCAACGGGCTCGTGACGTCCGCCAAGCGAATCTGATTCTCGAAGCAAACAAAAAGGCTTTGGAGCGGGCGAACGGGCGTATATCCGATTCCGTTGTCCAGCTTCGACGCACCGCATTGAATCAGACGTTGTTGCGACTGGGGGCGATGGCCCCGCGCGAACCCGACCATGTTGCCGAACAGTTGGCCGACGAAACGATCTGTCCTCCAGATCTTCGTGGCTTTGTTTGGGGGCTGCTGTACGATTCGACGGCCAATGCGATTTCCGGATGGAACGCCGATGACCGTGGCTTATTGGATGTGGCCATCTCCGATGACGCTTCATGGTTGGTGACCAGCGGGCCGTCGGGCGTCTGTGCCTGGGAAACGACGACGGGCAAGCGGATCGCATCGATCTCAGGACAAATCGAGTCGCCGGCGGTTCGCTTGGCGCTGGATCGTGACACCCGCAGCGTGCTGTTCGCTCGGCGCGACGGCAAAGCGGTCTGGTTTGATGTCGATTCCAATCAAACGCAAGTGCTGGAACCATCGTCACCGCATCGAGTGACTGCCCTGGCGACCGTTTCGGGATCAGACGCCTACCTGGTCGGCGATCAAACCGGGCGGTTGGCTTCTTTCAATCGCCCGGGCGGCGAGCACCTCTGGGAACTTCAACTCGATGAATCAGCCATCATCGGCTTGACGGTTGCCGAGGATGGTGATCGCGTCGGCGCGGTGTCGCAGTCCGGTGTGCTGACCATCTGTGACTTGCATCGTGGCGAACCGATCGAACGTCGACAAGCGACCCTGTCCGAAAAGCAGACCGAGCCGTTCTTTCGCGGGCGATACTCGTCCGATTTGCGACTGGCCAGCCTCAGCCGTCGTCTCCACAGCGTCGGCATTTGGGACCTCGCCGCGGACCAGCCGTATCGGATGTGGAGCGACCAGATTTTTCTTCCCGATCTGGACTTCGTCGGAAACGCATCGGGGGCTCCGCGGCCGAGGTTTGTGCAGGCCGGACGCGGACGTGTCGATCTTTGGGGCAGCGACGAAAAACTCGTCACGATCTATCGAAGTGATCGCGCCGGCAGAGTTGGCAACCGCGTGGCGGTGTCCGATCAGCGGCAGCGTGTGGATCTGGAACCATTTACCGTGGATGCCTCGCTGGACGGTGGCAAGGTGGCGATCGGACTGCGGGGAGGAGGGGTTCTGGTTGCGTCGGTCACCCCACCGAAGCTCTACCGAACCTGGACGTCGCTGGGAAGCGTGGTGAGACGACTGGCGTTTTCGCCTGACGGAATGCTGCTGGCGACCTATAGCCCCAACGGAAGGATCGGGATCTATGAAACAGACACGGGAAACCTGCAACGCCAATGGGACACCGGTACCAAGGAAACCTGTCAACTCACGTTTGCCGGATCCAGCGGCTGTTTGATCACCCGGCAACGAGGACGCAATGTCAAAGTTTGGGACGTGGGCAACGGTAGGCAAATCGATTCCCCCAATACTCCCGGCGGTACGCGAGAGGTCATGCTGGATGAAGACCGATTGCTGCTCGGATTCAGCGACGGCAAACCGCTCTGGCAACCATTTGTGCAAACCGATGGAACACTGCGTCTGGAACGTTCCGACGTCAATGTCGAATCGAGACTCTTCCTTTCGGTCAAAGACCGTGCGTCTGGATTGATCGCGACTGCCGACGAAAACGACTTGATTACGCTGTGGCGGGAATCGGAAATTGGCCATTGTGAACGGTTGGCACAACGGCAACTGGCCGACCTGAAGACGATGAAATTCCAGCCCGGCGGCAAGGCGTTGGTCACCGGCACGTTGGCCGGAATGATCTCGGTCTGGTCGATTCCCGAGTTGGAGGAAGTGACGCGTCGTCAACCCAATCCATCCCAGTTGGGTGAAGTCGATTTCGCCCCCGATGGGAAGGTGATGGCGAGCGGCCACTTCGACGGCGAAGTGTTGTTTTGGGACACCGAAACGTGGGAGAACCAATTGGTCGTGCAAACCGACGTCGCACCCATTCGCGATCTGCAGTTCTCACCGACCGGAGATCGACTCGCCGTCGGTGGCAAGGGAGATCACCTCGTGCTGTTTGACGCAGGTTCACT
>NZ_JBFHKV010000372.1:0-7155 GCF_041595215.1 Stieleria sp.
CCAAGTTTGGAAGTCGCGTGATCCCTTGAAAAAAGGTGCGGCATTCGAGGTCGCGAGCGAGCCGCTGGACGGTGGCTATTCGACGTCGCCCTCGTCCTCCTCCTCGTCGTCGACGTCATCGTCGTAATAGTCTTCTTGCCAGTGGTACTGAGGCGGCGGTTCACCCACGCGTTGGGTGACTTCGGGCTTTTTGCGTTTTGAAGGTTGATCACTGATACTCTTGATCGTGATCATGAAACGTGTCGTGTCGCCGAAGTCGTAGTCAAAGGCAAAGGACTCCCCGGTCTCCAACGGAACGTCCCCCAATCGCGTCTCGTCGGCGAACATGTCTCCGTCGTTCAGTCGGCTATCGATGATCCTGCGGTCGATGCCGGTACGATCGCGATACCGGTATTCGAACAAGTGGTCGGCGTCGAAATTGAATGCCGCCAAAATCTCATAGGCGAAGGAGTCCAGGTCGGTTTCAGCGGGGGCGACGATGACCCGCGAGCAATCGCCGACGGAAACGTTCAGTGTAAACTCGCCCGGCTGAAATTCCGCGACTGGCGCAGTCAAGCGATTCTTGAGATCCGGAAACAGCGGCCGACACGTGTCGTAGAAATCGTCTTCGTCGGAAGACCAACGCAACACGTTGAGCAAGGCCACGTACGCAGCGTCACCGAGGGGGAACCGTGTGGCTTTTTCGATCTCAGCGGATTTTCCCTCTTTGACGTCGGATTTCATTTCCAGTTTGACGAATCCGAATTCGTGCAGCATCGCCGCGTCCATTTTACCCTCCCATGATTCAAACAGATAGGATGTCTCACCCGGACGGATCGTTTGCACCTCGTCTAGCTGGCTGTAGCAGCTCGCTATTTCTGCGTATCGTCCTTCGCCACGCGAGCGGTAACCGATGATGGAGACCGAGACTCGGAACAGATAGGCGGAAAGCAGCGCGATGTATTGTTCGGTCGGGTTCAAATCATTGAAACGCCCGCGTAATTCTGCGTCCACAAACACGGCGCGTTTGGGCTTGGTCTGGGTCGTCACCAAGCCCATCGATCGGAGCAGCAAATAAAGCCCGGCCAGCGTGGGGAAGGACCGCAACTGGGGCCGTGCCATTCGGTTCACCAGCGGTTCGGTCATCCGCTGATTCGCCTCCTTGAGAAGTTTCATCGGCAGCACAAAGTTCTGATTGCCGGTCGGGGTCGGTGGCCCGTCCAGGAAATCGAGCAACGCGTTGGCGTCCGAGAGGATGGGGCCGGGCTGGTCGGCGGTGATCGACAGCGAGCGGAGGAACTTTTCGGCGGGTTCTGTTTTCTTCGAAAACAGGCTTCTGACGTTCTTGGCAACTTTCATGGAATGGTCATTGTCTCCGGATTCATCTTGAAGCTGGCGGTGTGGAACGGTGCTGCGGCGACGATCATTCTAAGCGGTGGTTGATCAATTGTCGGGTGGGTCAAACAAACGCGGTCCAATGCCACTTACTTTGGCGGCAAACGGGGGCCTTTTGTTAGCGGCAGGGCGCGAGCCCTCCGGTCGTTCAAGGTCAAACAGGCCGCTCGCGCCGTTCCGCTAACACCTTCACGGCCAGCGTCGCTGCCATGACCCCGACGGGGTCAAAGCCAATAGCCGGAGGTGAGCGGAGCGACACCTCCGGAGATCGGGTCCACACGTCGGATGCGACCCCGGAGGGTGTCGAAGCAAATCGCGCCCGAGCCCTCGGAGCCGGTCTGCCGTCCCGAGTGAACGCGCATCCCGGTCAACTCTTTTTGAAACGCGGACTGCGGCACCGCCGGCGGATTGATTCGCTGCGACCCCGTCCGGGGTCGATGGGATTTTGGGGCGTGCTTCCCGGAGGTGGCGCTGCGCTGACCTCCGGCTACTCGCTGGCATCCCTCCGGGATACTGGACTCGCTGGCGCGAGTCCTCCGGTCGTTCAAGGTCAAACCGGACGGCTCGCGCCGTTCCGCTAACACCTTCAGTGCCCAATGCCGCTAAAAAATACTTCACAGCGTTACCAGGCAGGTTTGCTCTGTTGGAGTGCGCCCCGGTCGCAATGGTACAATCGGTTACGCAAGATTCTCTCTGGCCGCTCGAATCACCGAATATGCTGATCGATCACCTCTTTCTTTTGCCATCCAGGAATCGTCCGATGACCGTCCAAGCATTGTCGCCCTTTCGGTGTTCGAATCGGTCTCTCGCCGTGTTTGCGTTGTCGGTCTTCTTGGCCAGTCCCACCTTGGCGGAAGACGCGAAACAGGGCGACCGGCGAACCGCGGCCGAATTGTTGCCCGCCAGCGTCGTCGCATACGTTGAAGTGCCACGTCTGGGCGACGTCATCGAGCTGGTCGCCGATCACCCGCTCCGTCAGTCGATCCAGGACATGCCCGCCGTCCGAGCGATCGGCAGTTCGGATCAAGTGCGACCGCTGCGTGACGGAATCGCGGCGTTCGAGGGCGGCATGGGGCGTCCTTGGGATGAAGCCCTCACTGTGTTGACCGACGGCGGGATTCACCTGGCGTTCGACGCCCCGACTCAAGGTGCCGCGCTGCTCATCAAGTCCTCCAGCCGCGAACAGCTGGAACGTTTTCGCGGCGTCGTCCTGGCCCTGTCGCAACTCGGCCAAGGGAACTTTGGCATCGCCCGTCAAGCCGATTATCGAGGCTTCACCGCCTACGCGCTCAACGACAACATCAAGCTGGCGCTGGTCGACCACTGGTTCCTGATGACCAACAAACCCGAGTTGGGGAAATCGATCATCGATCGTTATCTTGATGGCGACAAGCATTCACTCGCCGCGTCCGATTCGTTTACGGCGGCGATGGCCGGTGCCGGCGACGCGTCGTTGAAAGCCTATGTCGATGTGGAAACGATTCGCGACGCCGGGGTCGCGCCAAAACTGTACGCCGGCAAGACCGAGAACGTCGCCGCCGAAGCGCTGTTCGGCGGGATCGTCGCCAACCTGGCCCACACGCCTTCGGCCGTCGCGACGTTGGATATCGATCCTTCCGGCGTCCGGCTGACCCTGGCGACTCCCCACCAGAGCGAATGGGAGACCGGCCGCGAGTACTTTTTTGGCGAAGACTCGGCCGCGTCGGCACCACCGCTGCTCCAAGTTCCCCATCAGCTTTTGGCGATCAGCACCCACCGCGACCTCTCGCAAATGTGGTTGCGCGCACCGGACCTGATGACGGACAAGGCGAACGAAGATCTTGCCCAGGCGGACACGAACCTGACCACGTTCTTCTCCAACCGCGATTTCGGCGAAGACATTTTGGGGTCGTTGCGGCCCGGGATCCAGTTGGTCGTCCAGCGACAATCCTTTGATGCCGCGTCACCACAACCGGCGATCAAGTTGCCCGCCTTTGCGATGCAGTTCACGATGCGGACCCCGGAAGAAACCACGCGGGAATTTCGCCGAGTGTTCCAGAACCTCGTCGGGTTCATCAACGTGGTCGGCGCGATGCAAGGGCAGCCCCAATTGGATCAGGACTTCGAGCAAACCGATTCGGCAACCCTGCTCACCTCCACCTACGTCCCGCCGCGAGAGGAAGACCCATTGGCTGCCGTGCCGATCAACTACAACTTTTCGCCCACCCTCGCCTTTGCCGGCGAGCGGATGATCGTCTCCAGCAGCACCCAACTGGCACGCACGCTCACTGAGTTATCCGCGCAATCGGAATCGAAGGTGCAGCAGCCCAATACCGTTGCGGTTCTCAATGCCGACGCGTTGGCCGATACCCTTCGTGACAACAAGCAGCAGCTCGTCGCGCAAAACATGTTGGAGAAAGGGCACGGTCCGGATCAGGCCAACGCCGAAATCGATGTCCTGTTCGACATCCTTGCGCTGTTCAAGGATGTGACGGTGGAGTTGGACGTGGACGACGGCCAATTGAATTTGACGACAGAAGTGCAACTGCAATCGAAGTAGCCGAAGCAGGAGTTTGGGTAGGAATATTTCGGAGGTAGGGAAATGGAAGAAGGGACGCTTCATTGAACGATCACCAACCTAATTTTCTTACCTCCAAAATTTTCTTACCCCCTCAATCACCACCGACATAGCATGGCTGTCGACACAAAAATCGATCCCGGCTGGGCCTGGCAACCCTTTACGCCGAGCGGCACCCAGCCTTGGGATCGCTCGCTGGCGGCGCACCTGTATCGTCGCGCCGGCTTTGGTGCCGACCTGCAACTGTTGGACGAAGCGGTTGCCAAGAGTCCCCATGACGTGGTGGACGAATTGATCGCGCTTAATCTGGAAACGTCTGACTTTCGCGCCGTCGCGGATTCGCTCGCCCAAACCCTGTTGGCCGGCGGCGACCCGATGAAGTTGTCGGCCGCTTGGGTCTATCGGTTGCTGTTCACGCCGGCTCAGTTGCTGGAAAAAACAACGCTGTTCTGGCACGGCCATTTCGCCACCGGCGCCGACAAGGTCAAGGATGCGGCGATGATGTGGCGGCAAAATCAGCTGCTGCGTCGACACGCCCTCGGTGACTTTCAAGCGCTGACCCAAGCGATCGCCAAGGACCCGGCGATGTTGATCTATTTGGATTCAACGTCGAATCGAAAGTCGCATCCCAACGAAAACTTCGCCCGCGAGCTGATGGAATTGTTTTGTCTCGGGGAAGGGCATTACAGCGAAACCGACGTCGTCGAACTGGCACGTTGCTTTACCGGTTGGGAAATCCGTCGCGATCGATTTCGCAAGAACCGTTATCAACACGATGCCGGCGAGAAGTCGATTCTGGGGCAACGCGGCGCGTTTGACGGCGAGCAGGCCGTCGCAATCGTCGTCGGACGTGACGACATGCCGCGTTTCATCTGCCGGAAACTCGCCCGGTACTTCCTCGCCGATGAACTGGAGCTGACCGACGATCTGATTGAGATCCCGGCGACGACGATGCGCGAGAACAACCTGCAGATCGCTCCGGTGCTCAAGCAGATGCTCTCGAGCAATTTGTTCTATTCGTCACACGCCCGTGCCAGGAAAATCAAGTCGCCGGTCGAACTGGTGGTCGGGATGTTGCGCGGTTTGAATGGAACGACCAACAGCCAGCTGGTCGCACGTGGGTTGCGCGACATCGGCCAAGGCTTGTTCTATCCGCCCAATGTCAAAGGCTGGGACGGAGGCCGGGCCTGGATCAATTCGTCGACCGTGCTCGGGCGGGCCAACTTGTTCGAAGCGATTCTGTCCAATGAAGACACAAAATTTGAGGGGCAGTCGCTGACGCAGTCTTTGGCCGACCATGGCATCCACGACGTCGACCATGCGATCGACCATTTTGAACGCTGTCTGATGGCGGTGCCGATCAACCCGGCGACCCGTCGACAGCTGACGTCGCAATTTGATTCGCTCGGCAAGGATCACGAAAAGACGTATCGCCGACTGCTTCACGCCGTCTGCTCACTCCCCGAATTTCAACTCGCCTGAAAACGGTCATTTCGATGTTTCATCAGCCCACCAATCGACGTCGTTTCCTTCACGCTTCCGGGGGCGGTGCGCTGGCGATCGGGATCGGGTCGTCGCTGCCGAACTGCTTTTTGCAAGCGGCGGAGTCGGCGAGCTCCGACGAAGATCGGATTCTGGTCGTCGTCCAGCTCACCGGCGGCAACGACGGGCTGAACACGGTGATCCCTTACGCCGACGACGCCTACCGTGCCGCTCGAACGACGTTGGCCGTGCCCCGATCCGAGGTGCTGGCGATCGATGACCATGTCGGTTTTCACCCGTCGTTGCGTGGGATGAAGGACTTGCTCGAAGACGGACAGGTCGCCGTGGTTCAAGGCGTCGGCTATGAGAACCCCAACCGGTCCCATTTCGAATCGATGGATATTTGGCACAGCTGTGTCCGCAAGGATCAGCCTCGCACCGACGGCTGGATCGGACGCGCCCTGGAGCAATTCACCGGCGCCGACGGCGGTGATGTGCCCGCCTTGCATCTCGGTCAGCAGCAACAACCCTTCGCGCTCGCCTCGGAAACGATCCGTGTGCCGACGGTGAAACAACTCGAAGCATTCCAGCTGCGCGGTTCGGATTCGGCTGCGTTGCGTCGGCTGCTCAATGCGCCGCTGACACCTGCAGTCGAGCAGTCTGGTGACGACTTGCTGGGCTTTTTGCAGTCGAGCACCCAAGGCGCGATCTCCGCCAGCCAACGCGTCACCGCGGCGGCCCAGGACTATCAGAGCGACATCGACTATCCCCAGTCGCAACTGGGAGAGCAATTGCGGTTGGTGGCTCAACTGATCAGCGCCGGGATGAGGACACGGGTTTATTACTTGCAACTGGACGGCTTCGACACGCACGCCCAGCAAGGCGACACGCATGCCATTTTGCTGCGTCAGTGGAGTGATGCGGTTTCGGCGTTTCTGGGTGACATGAAGGCCCGAGATCACAGCGATCGCGTCTGTGTGATGACGTTCAGCGAATTCGGTCGACGGGTGGCTGAGAATGCCAGCGCGGGAACCGATCACGGCGCGGCCGGGCCGATGTTTCTATGCGGCGGCGGGCTGAACACGGGGCTGATCGGCAAACCGCCACGTCTGGACGATCTGGAGCAAGGCGACTTGAAACACAGCGTCGATTTCCGCAGCGTCTACGCATCGGTGTTGAAAGACTGGCTCGGGACCGACCCCGACCAAGTCCTCCGCGGTCACTATGAAACCCTGCCGCTGTTTGCGAAGTCGTGACTGTTGCTCGGTGTTAAGTCAGCGTCCGTGTGACCTCCGGTACGACAAACGGCGTGTCTTTTGTTAGCGGCAGGGCGCGAGCCCTCCGGTCAGTCAACGCTTGCACCGGACGGCTCGCGCCGTTCCGCTAACGCCTTTTGCGTCGAAGTAGCTGGCATGACCCCGGCGGGGTCAAAGCGATTAGCCGGAGGTGAGCGCAGCGACACCTCCGGACATCGGGTCCACCCGCCTGACGCGACCCCGGAGGGTGTCGAAGCAAATCGCACCCGAACCTTCGAAGTCGGCCTGCCGCCCCGCGTGAACGAGCATCCCGATCAACTCTTTTGCAAACGCGGACTGCGGCACCGCCGGCGGATTGATTCGCTGCGACCCCGTCCGGGGTCGAGGGGATTGTGGGACGTGCTTCCCGGAGGTGGCGCTGCGCTGACCTCCGGCTACTCGCTGGCATCCCTCCGGGATACTCGGTTCGCTGCCGCTCTCCTTTGA